>DATCFR010000051.1:0-5749 GCA_036509405.1 Saccharimonadales bacterium (SeqCode) | reverse complement strand
CCTCCCAGCGAACGATTCGGCTAAGGCAGTCTTACCGGTACCAACGTCACCTGAAAATAAAAAAAGTGGTGGCCGCGTCCTAAATACGCTGGTTAGTGCTATGTCTCGGTTATATAGCTTTTTGCTCCACTGGCTAATAAGCTCCGGGTTGAGCATAAGGCCGGCCTCTTCGTTGAGGCTCTCCTTGGTATCATCAAGCCCAACAAGCGCATCATACTCTTTACCGCTCCAGTCGTTCGGGTACTCTATAACAGCTTCAAATAAATCATCAGTCATTACGCTACCCAATATGCACTACGGTTAAGGCCTACGCCGCTGCGCTCAAAGCTGTTTGTTTCGCTATTTCCGCCCGAGGCGTAACTGGGCTCCACACCAGAAGTCCGACTCACCGGGATGGAAGCATTGATAGTATCCAGTTCTTCCTGGCTGTGGCCGGTATTATAGTGTCTTGTAAGGAATGTATACCACTGCGCCCCCGATATGTTTGCACCAAGCGGTATGCCGCCAGGGGAGCTATTGACCGTAACGTTGCCTAAATAGTCAGCGCTATACTCGAGCACAAAGATCCAATCGCCATTCTTTTTATAACCGTACTGGGCCTTTTTAAGCAGCTTATGGTGTAGTAGCAGGGCTGCTTCCACCGCATAGTCAATCACCATATCGCTGGTTGGGTCTTCACCAGGATAGCCGTGCTGGACTTGGGTTAACTCGGCAGCGATACGTGACGCTAAAAATTGAGCGTCGGTTACTGTAAACGTACTTGAACTCGTATAAGATCCACTGTCGTTCATAATCACCCCCTAAACGTCGGTCCTAAGATTTCTTGCCAGGCAGCTACAGCCTCTTGCTTGGTTGGCGTAAACGGCACTAAAGCTATCGCGTCATAAGCCTTCTGAGCTGCTTGTAGTATTTTACTACGGTCCTGCGCGGTGTATTTTTCGGTAATATTATTCTCTGGGTTTACAGGATCGTAAATCCTGATCGGTTCAGCGCCGACCTTGACGGCAGCGGCCTTGTAATAATCTTCAAAAATAACTGTTCCATCCAGCCGGCTACTGACTATATAGCCGAAAACTCTTTGTAGGGCTGGGGTGATTTCAGCTGGCTCCATGCCCCGATCACATAGGTGGGCACAGATCAGCTCAACCATAAACGATTTAAACCTAAAGTCGTTGTCTAACTCTTTTTGCAAACTGATCCAGCGCTTTACGATACGCACAAGCTGGGCATAGCCGGGGTACTGTGCCTCGCGGCGGGCAATGAACTGCAAATGCATTGGGATGCTCGTCATAACCCGGCGGCCTGAGCGCTTGCGGATCAAGTCACCTACCCAGTTTGGCTTACCTTCGTATAAGACAGGTACAACATCTACACTCGGATGATCGGCATATAGCAGCTTTACGCAGTGATCTTCACGCTTGAGCTGGTCGTCGCTAAAGGTTGGCAGAACTTCATGCAAACGTTCAACCAGCCAGTCTACTAGCCCTTTATCGTCTTGTGGTGCCGAACCAGCCTTAACGTATAAGGCCAGGTCGAGGTCACCGCCTCCTTGAATAGCTGTGCCCTTGGCTAAGCTACCGGAGTGAAAAGCCGCTTCAAGGTCATAGTCCGGGTTAGCATCTATGTACTTCGTCAGGCGCTCTATTAGGCTGTCGGCCCGCTCACGGTACTTTACGACCTTATCGTGGGGTAAGTTAATACGATCTTCGGCAAAAGCCAGAACGTCAGCATCGCTAACCCTGGCTGTGAGCGCATAGTCAGCAAGGTTGAGATCCATCAGGCACCTGCCTTGGGGAATGTACTAATTGCCGCAAAAACGTCGCTGACTAAACGAAGTTCGGACTGACAAAGTGAGCTAAAGCTATAACCGAACAGCTCTTTTCGTTCCGCTGGTCCTAGCTCGTGCTTGCCAGCAAAAACTACCAACGGTAAATCGTGATCTTTGGCGTACTTAAACGTCGCTTTATAGACGGCTGAGTTTGGTGAATATCCGACTACAACTAAGCCGGACCCACTTATAAGGCTTAAGTTTCGCACGTCGGCATCAAGGTATTTGATGCGAAAGAAACCTACCCGGCGCAGAAGCTCAGCTTCATGCTCCATTGACTGGTCCTCAGAAGATATGATGGCTATCTGTCGGCCAACATTCTCAGCGAATCGCTTCCAAACCGGGCGCATACGGCGCATATACTGAAATGCCAAAAAACTTCCGCCGCTAGCGACTATAATTTCGACTACGGTCTGGACTATCTGGGATACGTTTGCTGCATCTGATAGTGACATTTTTTCCTCTTTTTACTTTCTTTATGCCGACTCCCACCTAGCAGAGCTATGTCTGCAAGGGCAAATGGCTTATGTATATTATAGCATATGACGCTATATACAGGCAATTATGCTTATGCTTATCTCTACATGTAGCGTTTTAGTCAGTATAAGTAGCGCCTAGAGTTCGCCAGGCTGTCACCGTTAGAGACGACGCTAATATTGTCAGCTTACAGGCATATCCATACTTATGCCAGCATTTCGGACAGGCGGTTTAATCCTGTCGCTTTTAGGCGCGGCCACTTCAGTAACAGCTTGATCTTGTAATACAGGCTCCAGGCCATACATTTTTCGAGAATACTTAATAGCCTTCTGGGCAATGGCTTCGCTCCCAGCGCTACCCAGCAATACGGTGCTACCGGATAGCGGCTCCTGAGCCTGAACAGCTGCTATTCGCATATAGAAGTTGAAAGTTGGCAGGTTAGCAATTTCTCCCTGGTTAATAAAAGGGCTGAACAGCGGCAAGACTAGTCGTTCATCAGCCGGACTACCGGAGCGGAAACAAATAACCGTACCGACGTTAGCCAGGATTATATCCACCAGTCGCTGCTGGTCTTGCTGGGCCGTGGACTGCTCGGCCATAGTCAGGAATAGCCGGTACTTCCTGGCCTCGGATAGCATCTGTACGAAAGCCATGGTCGCAAAGTTCTGAAACTCGTCGACGTACAGGTAAAAGTCTCGGCGGTTTGTGGCCGACAGCCTAGCCCGCCTGAGCGCGGCGGTTTGCAGTTTAGCTAATATGGTCGTACCAAACAGGGTCGAGGTATCTTCGCCTAACAGCCCCTTTGAAAAATTGCAGATTAATATCTTGCCGGAGCTTAGAATATTATCAAAATCAAGCGTCGAGTGTGGCTGTTCGAGCATCCGTTTGGCGGAAGCCGAAAACAGGAAGCGCCCGATCTTAGCAGTGATGCCGGCCGCCATCTTAACCCGCTGAAACTCGCCGGCCTTACCAAGCTCGTTATTCCAGAAGTTTTTGAGGTCTTTATCCTCAATAGATTTAACAACCTTACGCCGGAACTTTGTATCGTTGAGCAGGTCAAAAATTGTAAACAGCGTCGGGTCTTCCAGTGTTAAGGCAGTCTGGATAGTGTTTCTGAGGATGTACTCAATCCGGTGGCCACCGCTATCGTCATCGGAAAAGATCTTGCGCATGACGGATATAGTCGCTTCGGTAATTAAGTCCTTTTCTCGAAGCAATTCGTCACCAACTAGCCCCGGCTTCAGCTCCAGCAGGTTAATAACGATTGGGTACATTAAATCATCAGGATTTAGATACACCACGTCTTTGACCCTGCTCTCAGGCACATGCCTCAGCAGCGTTTCCGCTAGGTCACCATGCGGATCAATCACGGCCACACCCTTGCCACTGTTCATATCCTGGACAATCGAGTAAAGCAGCATTGTCGTCTTACCGTTGCCAGTGCCGCCAATAATGTAGACATGACGCTCCCGCTCGGCCGCAGCTAAGCCGATAGGCGTGGCCGTGCCGTGGTGCTGGTTCTCGCCAAACAATACATCCAATTTTGTGCCGTCCTTTAGTGATACCGGTGCCGGCAACGTCCGGCTTAGTAAGGTAATCAGGTTATCCGTCTTGCTAACCTCGCCGATCGGGAAGTGGTAGAGACTGGCGACTTCTGACGCAGATAGTACGCAGTCCTGCCGGGTTAATAGCGCCGGCAGGCGATTCTTAAATAGGAACTGCCTATATCGAGCTATAAACGGTAAGCCCAGCTTGGGCTTAAATGCCTGGTAGCCGGAAGCGCTGTACGATTCCAGCGACGATTTCAGCATACCGATTCGCTCCTTGGCCGCCTGCTCGTCATCCATGTTTACCATGGCCCGCATACTGACCCGGAATAAGGGCTGGCTAACCTTGTGATGGATTGATTCCATCAGCTCAAGTTCAAAGGCGCTCAGTGTCCGCGCGGGCCTGAGCCGTTTGGCAACCTGTAGCTTATCGTGGGCGTCTTTTTGCGAAGCGTTGAAGCTTTGGCTCGTGGCGCCGTGGTAGACCTCGCCTATCATATCCGTTGCACCAAACAGCAGCGAGTTAATAAGCCCGGTTAGTTTTGGCAGCAGCGGTAATGAGCGACCCCGCAAATGGCTGAGCAAATCCTCATTGCCCAGTATCTTATGAGACAAAAGAGCCGCTTCCTTGAGCTTAACTGGCGTTAAGACGAGCTGGAAAGTCATTTGCTCATTCGGCTCCAGCTTGGTCATAGCCCCCGTTAGATACGCCACCGGGTCGTGCTGCTCAAGCGAATCATGGTTAGCCAGCGCAAAAGCATAGTGGCCGGTCTGCTTAAAATCCAGGACCCGAAAAGGCTTATTCGTTTTGAGGTCAGGGTAGTCCTCAATCACCCGAACCTTAACGTCCGGTAGATAGGCCGTTATAGCCTGCTGCAAACCGGTGGATAGACGTTGCTCAACCTGGACAATATAGCGTACTCCCGATTCTCTAGCAGCGGTTATCTCCAGCGCCAAAGTTATATGGCGCCCAAGCAGCTTATCCATCAATGAACGGGCTGCCCGCTGGCCATGAATAACTGCAAATAGTTGCTGGGTTGCCAGCGGCGTGCGGATAGTAAAGGCCGGGGGTGTCAGTTCCAGAAATACCACCTTTCTTGTTAGCAACTGCCGCCAGCTGCGAAACCGCATACCGAACCTCATAAGTACCACGATGAGAACAGCGGCCAGCACAATGAAAGCGAGCCATGGCAGTAAACGTATATAGCTAGTTAGTTGGGCTATTTTCATGGGGCCGCCTTATCGTGAATGAAGTTATAACTGCTCGCGTCGGCAGCCGGCAGGGTCTTGGTATCGACAACATCAAGCCCCAGGACGTTCATCTCTGAAATAGTCCAAGCACCAGTGGTTGGGCCAACGGCTGTTACATAGGCCACATGCCCCAGGCCACCGTCAACGTCGGAGATTTGCATAATGGAGCCAGGTGCCGGTGTATGGTCGACCTGGTAGCCATCAATTTGGGCATAGAACGCCCAGGTGGCGGCATTGCCCCAGCTGGTCGGTATCGGGTCATTGCCCTGCTCACGTAGGAAGAACACCCAATAGGTACAGTTGCCCCAAGCGTAGCTATCGCCTGACACTAGCGGCCCCTGATATAGCCCTTGGGACTGGCTCGGCACGGCCACCGAAGACGTACCCGGACTGCTGCTGCCAGACAAGAAAGACAAGGTTTTCGTACCAAGCGCGAACACGCTCATTATTGGCAGGGCGAGAATTATAACCAGCACCAGCAGTACAAAAGCGATCTGCTTTTTCATGGAGCCGGAGATAGTCAGGAGCAGCACTGGGGTCATCGGGCATAAATCTCCGCCGGGTTAGTGGTAATCAGGGGGTGTTCCTTATCCGAGGCCACGACCTTAATAGCCACGTGGTTCTGGTCAGCAATGATCAGGGCGTC
>DATCFR010000050.1:0-4138 GCA_036509405.1 Saccharimonadales bacterium (SeqCode) | reverse complement strand
TACCCGAACTACACTGGAGCCAGTCGATGTTTACCAGAAACCGGACGACACAGCCCACAAACAGGCTACCTTGCGTCTAACAATCGCCAGCTACGAGCGTACCCTCACTGACACCGAAGTTAGTAAATTGCTCGACACCGTGACAGCTGCGGCCAAAGACAAATTTGGCGCCGAACGGGCCTAGCTAGACCTTCTCGGCTCAAGTACGCTTGTTAAATTCGATGGCTGAAAGCGTATATATCGTCCTCAGAGAGGGTAGTGTCGACAGTTCTCTTCCGAGACCAAGGCAGCACTATTCTATTTTCCGGTATCGCTAGTCCCTCGGCTACAAACAGTGGTTTTTCAGTATTGCCGTGCAGCACTAGACCATCTATTTCGTCGGTCACAGTTGTATTATCGCCGTCTACTTTCATGGTAGTTTTAACACCTAACTTATCATGCGATATACCACCGGCCACAACCTTCTTGAGCGCGATCAAGGCGCTGTCCATTGGGCTCAGCGAGGTGGGAAAATCTCGAAAAAAGAATTCTTGATCACGATCTATTAAACGTGCATTCGCCTGGACATAGACAAGGGCAGTCACATGTTGTCCATCACGTACTGGTATTACTGGATCTTGGTCGGTCACCTCTATTGCAATGCGCTGTTGAACATAGGCCATGCAGTCGGCGCCTCTATCATGTTTTGGTAGGCTCTGACCGGCAATCTTCTCCGGATATGTTGTTTTTGCCTCATCTATTGGATCGACTAGCCACCACTGTTCGGCGGCTGATTCTATGGCAATAATACCGACATGTGACACGACCGGTTCGAGCAGGCACAAGTCACCCTCCCCGGTGTTATGAGGGCAGACCGCAGCTATTTGTTCGAGTTGCTCGCGCAGCTCTGATGTATCTCCATGCCATTCACCAAGACTTAGTGCCGTTTCGGCAATACAGACGGATTGAGTAAACTCTGGGGGTATTGACGGAACGGTTAAATCCACTTCACGTATGGCGTTCATAGCCACAAGTGTACCGCTTAATCACCCCAATGCAAGCAGTAGCAGATTACGGTATATAGCACTAGCAGGCTTTGACAAAGCTTGTGTTTCCGGGGTAGAATGTAATATGGAAATTAACCTCACTCCTTCTCTGACATTTGATGACGTTCTTTTGAAGCCCGGCTACGCCGGGTTTTCTCGTTCTGAGATCAATCTTGGCACGCAATTAACACGCAATATCAAGCTCAAAGCGCCGCTGGTCTCCGCGCCGATGGACACCGTTACTGAGGCGCCCTTGGCCATCGCGCTTGGCAAAGCCGGCGGTATCGGCATCATCCACCGCAATTTAACAATCAAAGAGCAGGCCGCCGAAGTCGCCAAAGTTAAAAAAGCCGGTCGGCTGGTCGGCGCGGCCGTCGGTTCTAGCCCAGGCTACGAGGAACGCGTCGCGGCACTGGTTAAAGCCGGCGTAGATGTCATCGTAGTCGATTCGGCCCACGGCTTTTCCAAATTCGTCATTGAGGCTGTGGAATTTATTAAAAAGCATCACAAGGTCGATGTTATTGCTGGCAACATCGCTACTACTGAAGGCGCCGAAGCCTTAATTGAAGCCGGCGCCGACGCCCTGCGGGTTGGCATGGGGCCGGGCGCCATCTGCACCACTCGCATCGTCTCTGGCATGGGCGTGCCGCAACTGACGGCTATTCTAGAATCTGCCGCGGCCGCTAAACAGCACGGCGTGCCCATCATCGCCGACGGCGGCATCAACTACTTCGGCGACATCACTAAGGCGCTGGCAGCCGGCGCTTCATCAGTCATGATGGGCCGCTTGTTCGCTGCCACCGAAGAATCGCCGGGCGAAGTGATTGACTTTACCAAAGACCAAGTACCGTCGCGCTTTCGCAGCATTATCAATGGCGCTAACACCTATCAGTTCAAAAGCTACCGGGGCATGGGCTCAATCGGCGCCATGGAACGTGGCAAGAAAATCAGCTCCGAGGATGAATTCCATGGCAAAAGCTATAGCGCCAAGAGCGTGCTGGTCGCCGAAGGCGTCGAAGGTCTGGTGCCGAGCAGCGGCCCGCTCGACACCGTGGTCGAAACCATGCTGGAAGGCATTCGCTCCGGCTTTTACTACGTCGGCGCCAAAACCATTCCCGAGCTGTGGGAAACAGCCGTGCTGCGGCGCATCACCAGCGCCTCTTTAAGTGAAAGCCATCCGCACGACCTATTCGTGACCAGCGCCGGCAACAGCTATCCAAACTGAGTGTATACTATATAAAAACGGAGGGATTTAATGGCACGAAAACGGGAACGGGCATTTGCGGCCTTCGGCGCAGTACTTTTCTTAGGGACCTCCTCGGCGCTGACCATCGCCGTGGTCGTATCGCTTGTCCAGCAGCATAATCAGAAGCCGAGCGACGGCACCGCCAGCACATCAACTAATCAGAAGCAGGGGAAAACCGTGGACAATTCCGGCAAATTACAAGGCACTAAACTCGCTAACTTTACGCCCGCGGCCAGCATCAGCCAGCTGCAAGAGGTCGACACTACACCGGGTACCGGCGCGACCGTTAAAGCCGGCGACACCGTCACCGTCGACTACACCGGCGCCGTGGCAGCGACAGGTGTTATCTTCCAAAGCTCCAAAGACAGCGGCCAGCCGGTTAGCTTCCCGCTCAGCCAGGTTATTCCGGGCTGGACCCAAGGCATTCCAGGTATGAAAGTCGGCGGCACGCGGCGCCTGCTAATTCCGGCCGCGCTCGCCTACGGGGCCAATCCGCCCAGCGGTTCCGGCATCCCGGCCAACGCCGATCTGGTGTTCGACGTCACATTGCACTCCATTGGAAAATAGCAACTTACTGTAACCGGTGTCTTGGCGCAAGTTTTATGTGGAGCGCTCGGAGCATTCTATTATGGCGACTAACTCAGCTTTGAATTGGTCAAACTCTTCGTAACAGATTCCCTGCATGCCCAGTTTCCTGGCGGCAGCGATGTAATCAAGAACGTCATCAACCATTACTGCTTCCTCTAAAGATACCCCCAGGCGCCTGCAGACAAGTTCAAATATTTTTGGATCTGGCTTAGCTATTCCTACATTGCCTGACAAGACCACAGTATCGAATAGCTTTTCTTGCTCAGATAAATCAAAGAACCCTCCCATCATGTCGCCACCAATGTTACTGAGGAGCGCTATTTTATATTTTGATCGCAGCTCCTGGGCAAAATTAATAAGTTGCTGATTTCTGGCGGTACCCTCAAAGAAGCGCTGCTGAATTTCTTTCGTCGGCAGGCCAAGCAGTACAGAAGCTTGCTTAACAAAGGCCGACTTGCTTATATTTCCATGAGCTGCTTGTATATCGAGTTGGTGCAGTGCCCCAGCTTTATCGAGGGGAGTGCTAGGATCGTGCATGTACGCAAATACGGGATCGGCATAGAAGACGCCAAAACAATCAAATACAATGGCCCGAATCATAGTCTCAGCATAGCAAACCCTTCATGACATTAGTGATTTCTCAGATCAAGCCAATTGTATTAAAAAGCACAATATATAGTGTCTTGAATTTTAGGCAAGCGCTATATATAATCATTACTGCAATCAGAATTGTTCTGATCATAAGTACAATTAAAATAAACAAAGCTGCGCCCGTAGGAACAACAGGCCGTACCTGAGAGACACGGCGAGGTGACTGGCGCTCTTAACGAGGGGGACCCACAAATGGTCAAAAACATCACTATCTTTACTACTAACACCTGCGGCTACTGCCAGATGGTCAAAAAGTACCTGGGCGCCAAGGGCATGACCTACGAAGAGGTCAATCTCGACGAGCACCCGCACCGCCAGGCTGAAGCCTTGCAGATGTCCGGCGCCATGACCGTGCCGGTCACCGTAGTTACCAAGCAAGATGACAGCCAAGAAGTCATTGTTGGTTACAACCTGGCTAAATTAGCTCCCGCGGTAGCTTGAATAGATTCTCTTGAGACGGCTTGAAACTGGTACAATAAGAGTCTATGAGTGACGCTAAAGATTTGCCCAAACATGACGTGATTGTCGTGGGTGCTGGGCCGGCGGCCTTAACAGCGGCCATTTATACCACGCGCGAGGATATCGAGACCCTGCTGTTCGAGCGCGGCGTGATTGGCGGCCTGGCCGC
>DATCFR010000049.1:0-4275 GCA_036509405.1 Saccharimonadales bacterium (SeqCode) | reverse complement strand
ACCGGTTTCTTGCAGCATTTCCAGATCGAAACGAGTGCGCTGCTCGAGGCGCTGGGCTTCCAGTAGTTTGCCGTCTTTTTTAAAGCCTCTCAGCCGCTCGGCCAGTTCATTTTCGATCTGGCCCAGCGCTACTTTCAGTTTATCTTGTGGTGTGACGTAGTGGCTGCCGGGGAAAATTTTATACGAATCAAGATTACTCAGGATCTCGCCGGTCAGCGGATCAACTTGGGTAATGCGCTCGACTTCGTCGCCGAAAAATTCCATGCGATAGGCCAGCTCCTCGCCAGCCGGAAAGACGTCGACGACGTCGCCGCGCACCCGGAAGGTACTGCGGTGAAAATCAATATCGTTACGCTGATACTGGATGTCGGTCAGCTGGCGCAGGAACTTATCACGTACTTTGCGTTCGCCGCGCCGCACGTCAATCGACAAGCCGTTGTAGTCCTCTACCGAGCCGATGCCGTAAATACAGCTGACGCTGGCCACGATGATGACGTCTTTGCGGCTCAAGAGCGAATCAGTGGCAGCGTGGCGCAGCCGGTCGATCTCTTCGTTGATCTGGCTGTCTTTTTCGATGTAGGTATCGGAGCGCGGAATATAGGCTTCGGGCTGGTAGTAGTCGAAGTAACTCACAAAGTAATGCACGGCATTCTCCGGAAAGAAGTTGCGGAACTCCGTGTAGAGCTGCGCCGCCAGAGTCTTGTTGTGGCTGAGCACCAGTGTCGGCTGCTGCACATTCTGAATAATATTGGCCATACTGAACGTCTTGCCGGACCCGGTCACGCCGAGCAGCGTCTGATGGTGCAAGCCATCGTTCAGCCCTTGGGTCAGCTGCTTAATCGCGGCCGGCTGATCTCCCAATGGCTGATAGTCACTCTTTAATTTGAATTTACTCACCTAGTAATTGTATAGCTTCACGCCGTGCTCGCTAAAGTTTTTATGAAGGCTCGCTCCGGTTCGGCATATAATTCTCCTTAATCAGTCGAATTATAACAAGCCTACTATTTGATTTCAGTTGCGGAAGTCTGGAAGGCCTTAACAAATGTTTCGGTAGCATTCTTCTTAGCCGTAGTCCACTGATCCAGTACCGTCTGATCCTCGCTGGCGCATTCGGGTCCATTCGGGTAACTGATGGTTATATTAAATGTGCCGAATTGTTTGAGTAAGCTCTCCTCGGCCACACTGTCTTGTTCAAACGTGCCGTCATGTCTGCTCAGACCGGCAAAACTATAGTCCTCAGAGCTAATTGGACCAGGCGGCAAATTGCTACCGTTACACTGCTTATAAATGCTCTCCATGTTGGCAACCGACAAGAAATAGCCGCCGTTATCATTCGGCGCAGACTGCAGATCGCTTAATGTGCTGGGCAGCTTAAACTCGACGCCAAGATCCGCAAGCTTAAACCATTTGGCAGGTGC
Organism: Saccharimonadales bacterium (SeqCode); assembly: GCA_036509405.1. Classification (GTDB taxonomy): domain Bacteria; phylum Patescibacteriota; class Saccharimonadia; order Saccharimonadales; family UBA4665; genus DATCFR01. The sequence goes on along the minus strand of DATCFR010000049.1, from coordinate 2,857 downwards.
AACTTTTGTGGGAGAGCTCTGGGAAGCTTTAGAAGCCGAATTTAGAGTATCGCTGGCACTCTTTTGGGCGTGCCAGACATAGTATCCAATGAAACCGATTAAAAGCACAATAATGAGGATGAGGAGGCCCTCGACCGTGCTAAAGCCCCGTTGATTGGTGTTTGTGGACATAACTTGATCCTGCTTATGGTTGGCAATTATTGTGGCGATGCAACATCAATATGTCAATGCTCAGCCAGCGTGCGGTTTAGGCGGATCGTCATGTAAAAACCAGTGCTCGTCGTGGTGTTTGAGCTGGCGACGGATGTCAACGGATTTTTTATCGAGAATGGCGATGAGCCGGGCTACCAAGCGCGTGGGATTGTCGTCGTAAATTACCATGTCTCCGTCGGGCGGCTCAAGAATTTCCATGAGTTTGGGGATTTCATCGGCCGTGCCGCCGCTGCCGATCAACACGCCACAGGGCTTATGGGCTTCAAGCGCCGAAGTAAATTCATGCAAGCTGCCAAAACGGCCGCCCACAGTGATGATGGCATCGCTGGATTGCACCAGATATAAGTCACGACCAACGTAGTTCAGGCCGGTAAAGTTAATGAAGTCATAACAACTGCTTGGTAGGCGATACTTGCGTAGGTGTTCCCGCAAGGAAACGGCCGGCGAAAAGCCAATACTCATGCCGCCGGCTTCCTTAGCAGCCACGGCCGCGTAATACGGCAGGCCGACGGTCGCACCAGTGGTGAGTATGTGCCCGTTGTGGGCAATGGCGGCGCCAAGCTGTCGGGCCGACTGGGCACCAGTGGCCACCGTGCTGCCAGACGCGGCTCCGGATACGCAAATGGAATAGCGCAGTACCGTGCCCTCTGGTGTCGTCGCCATTACCGTTCCCACCCCTGTATTCTCATGCCTCGACCAGCTCCTCGGCCAGCTGCGGCTGCAGCTCATCGCTAATTGTTCGTTCAATTGTGTCCGGGTGTAAGTATTTTAAGAGCAGCTCGTGCCACAGCGAGTGCTGGAAATATTGGGCGATGCGTTTTTCAAACGGCACACGGTTGCAGTAGTTCAGGGCAGCGTCCAGCACGTTGAGCGACACCGGCTGCCGTCGGTCCAGTAGACCCAGATAGGCGCTCTGCTGCCAAAACGCGAAACTCGGCTCAATGGCTGCCAAAGTTTGCTCAATGGGGTGCCAGACCATGTCCTCCAAGCGCAGATACGGCTCAAAAATCTCGGCAGCGTCTGACTGGTCAGTACCAGCATAATAGCGCTGGATAAGATGCCACGGCACGTCCTGGTCCAAAGAGCGCGCCACCAGCTGCGGCTCGCTGCCAACAACTTTTTGAACCACCTCACCGAAGTCGGCGCGCACTTGGCAGAGCTTGAGGAAAGTACTGCCGGCCCTGATTTCGTTCAGTTCGTGTAATGCCAGGCTCAGGCTGACCGTCGTGCTGCCGCTCGGCGCATCGGCCGGCAGAGGCAGGAAGACCAACGCGCCCAGCTCCCTGAAGCTCAGTAAATTATGCTTTTGATCGACAACCACCTTTTCGGCCAAGGTGCGCCAACGCGGCGACGAAGGCCGCAAGAAAGTGATCTGGCGCTCTTCGAAATCACTGGCTCGGAGTTGCTTGTACTGCCCAAGCAGGCGGTGCTGCCAGCTGGCACCTTCACTGAGCCAGGCCGCGGCTAGTAACGAAGCCGGTGTTTCGTGCTTCAAGAACGAATCAAGCGAACGGTAGCCCAGCTGTTTCATGGCTTTTTTAGGCGGCATTTTTTTAATAATCGTCTTCAGGGCGCTGGGTTTGAGCGCAAAGCAGTGCTTGGTGTCAGGCAGACTCTCCAAGGCGTGGACCATGCCGGCCACAACATCCCCCTCGGCCGAAACATGCGTGGCGGCCCGCGTGCGAAGAGTTTTGGTCAGCCGGGCATCGTCGGCCTTGATGCGCTCCTGCAGAACATGGTAGAGCTCTTCAGGCGTGGTATCACGCGGATCAAGTCCCAGCTGCCGCAGCTTGGTCTGGGTGGCGCGCTGGATCTCGGTCGAGAAACGAATATCAGTACTGGGATGACCATTGGCGGCTTCCAGACGCTTCAGGCCAGCCCTGAAGAAAGGTTCCGGCGCCTGCAATGCGTCAGACAGAAAGCGGGTCATGAGCGCCAACCCCTGTTATTTTTATGTTTCCCCATGGTTAATCCTTCATGTACAGATTACCATAAGCGTCGATTTCACGGAAGACTTTTTGGCCCTAGTGCATCCGGGAGACGTGATAGCCCTCGGGCGCATGCTCAAGAAAATGTTCGAGCTCCTTTTCTTTGAGCAGACCAGCCTGGGCGCCGACTTTTTGCACCACGCTCATGGAGTTAATCGGAGCCCAGCGCAGCGCCTCCTCCAGGCTTTTACCCTTGATGATGGCCGCCACAAAGGTCGAGGCGAAGGAGTCACCGGCACCGGTGCGGTCGACCGGCGGGGCCGGGTCGGGATACAGCGGCATGCGGAAACGGTTTTCCCCGTCCGAAGCATAAGCGCCTTTGGGCCCGTCGGTCACCACCACGATTTTGGGCCCTAAGGCATGCAAATGATTGATGAGATCGTGCACATCGTCATGTTTGCCGCCGCCAACCAGAGCGGCTTCTTCACGGTTCAGAATCAGTACTTCGCTGCGAGCGTAAATACGGTGCAAACGATGCGCGCCGGCTTCCATCTGGAAGGTGCCGGGTTGAAAAGCCAGCCTGACCTCAGGATTTTCGTCTAACCAATCGGCCACCTGGTCATGGTACGCAATGGCATGTTTGCTGATTGAGCTAAAGTACGCCCATTTCGGCGTTTCGGCTGGGCGCAGGTGCGGCCAGTGATAATCATACTCTT
>DATCFR010000048.1:0-2400 GCA_036509405.1 Saccharimonadales bacterium (SeqCode) | reverse complement strand
TTCTACGATCTGCTGCGTGAGCGGCTTTTTATCGGCCAACTGCAGGGCCAGCTCCAGATTGCCGAGCGCCACTCGGGCGTCGCCGCCGCTCAGCTCCGCCAGCAGATCGATGCTAGAGGCGGGCAACTGCTTAGCCGACAGCTTTTCGGCTTTGGCGGCCTGCTTAAGGATTTTAATAATCTCGTCTTTACTGAGCGGTTCCAGCACCAGCACCCGGGAGCGCGAGAGCAGTGGGTTGATGACCTCGAAGCTCGGGTTTTCGGTCGTGGCGCCGATTAGCGTAATGGTACCGGCCTCAACATGCGGTAGAAAAGCGTCTTGCTGTGCCTTGTTAAAGCGGTGAATCTCGTCGACAAATAGTATGGTCTGCAACCCGAGGCGTTGGTTTTGCTCAGCCAATTCAATCACCTTCACAACATCGGCTTTGCCGGCTGTAACAGCGCTCAGCTCCACGAATTCGGCGCCGGTCTCGCGAGCGATGATGCGTGCCAGTGTGGTCTTGCCGCTGCCCGGCGGCCCCCAGAGTATTAGGCTGGTCGGCTGTTTCTGAGTAATTATTTCGTGAATAATTTTGCCATTGCCCACCAGATGAGCCTGGCCGACAATGCCGCCCAAATTCTCCGGCCGCAGCCGTTCCGCCAAAGGTCTCGTATCCATACTCTTAATTATACAGCCAACGAATTCAGGGGATTTACACTCACTTTAAATTAATGTATAATATGAAATCTAAGTGAGATTTTTATGCCAGATCACCTAAAACATATGTTTGAACCGCCGGATTGGTTCAATGTAGAAGAAGCGGAGGAAGACCTGTCTTTCTTTTCTGAACTTACACCATTGAATTTGTATAGAGTTGCTGGCTCGCTTGGCGCTATAGAGAGACTTGGTAAACTTCCTAATGACATCACAAGCATGTTCGAATTTGGAAGCGGCTATGGAGAAGGGCTAGTGGCCCTTGATATGCTAGCCAGAGCCCGGGGTGACGCTAAAGTGCAAGGCAGCGAATCGGGAGAGCATCCGCATTATATTGCTAGCCAGATTTCGAGAATGCTATTGGAAAGAGTAACTGATGTGAGTTGGGACGGCTTTCAGTCTATGCATGAGGGACCTGAAAGTTTTGACGTCATTTTAGCGCATATGTTTGGCCCTAGCTATACCAGTGAAGAAGTGCCAGCTAGATTTATACCCGCTGCTCCAGGAGCACTAAAAGCAGAGGGCGTTATCATAATAAGTTCAGATGAAGACACAATGGGTAACGTGCAAACATGGGCCGAGCGTAATTTGCCAGCAGGACAGGCTGAAACCATTGACGATGAATCACTGCCTTCTGGTTTCATGACCCAGCCGCACCTCGTAATAACGAGCTAGTTCTTATTGTTGACACGCAAGGCGGATCGTGCTAATGTAAGAGTATTGTTCTAAATGAATCCGGGTTTGTAGCTGTTAAGATTACTCGATTTCATTACTAGCAATCGAGCTATCAACAAACTATAAGCAGAGGATTCATTTTTTTATGCCTTCATACAAATATTCAGTGTACAATTCAGCAAAACGCAGTGGCCGCCGTGGCCAGAGTGCACGCAGTGGCGGCGGCAAGCGCCGCGGCGAATATATCAACCCGGCCCGTTTCGTGGCCGTGGCCAAGCCAACCCAGGCCAGCGACTATACTGCCCAGCATCGTTTCGAAGATTTCGAAATCGATCCAATTGTGCGCAATAACCTTAAGGCCAAGGGCTTTGAAGTACCGTCGCCGATCCAAGATCAGACCATTCCACTGGGGCTCAGCGGCCGCGACGTTATTGGCATCGCCAACACCGGTACCGGCAAAACGGCGGCTTTCGCCGTGCCGATCATTAACGCCTTAATGACGCGCCAAAACGCCCACGCCCTAATTGTGGCGCCGACGCGCGAACTCGCTCAGCAAATCGAGGTAGAATGCCGCAGCATCGGCAAGGGCGGCAACTTTACCGGCGCCGTGCTTATCGGTGGCACTGGCATGGGGGGCCAGCTGCGTGACTTGCGCCAGCGCCCGCGACTGGTTATCGGCACACCCGGCCGTATTAAAGACCACCTAGAGCGCGGCTCGCTCAAGCTGCAGCACTTCAACCTGATCGTGCTCGACGAGGTCGACCGCATGCTCGACATGGGCTTTGTCAATGATGTCACCTCCATCCTCAAGCAATTGTCGCCAACTCGCCAATCGTTCTTTTTCTCGGCCACCATGGACCCGCATGTCCAGGGCCTAATCCGCACCTTTTCGGCTGACCCCGAGACCGTTTCGGTCAAGACCGGCGAAAGCAGCGACCACATCAACCAGGACGTGGTGCGCTACAGCGGCAACCACGACAAGCTGGACAAACTCCATGACATTTTACTCAAGGAAGAAGTCGCCAAAGTCAT
>DATCFR010000047.1:0-7724 GCA_036509405.1 Saccharimonadales bacterium (SeqCode) | reverse complement strand
CCGCTCGTTCTTTCTCTAACGCTTCTACTTTTAGAGCAATTTTAAGCAGCAAGTCTAGATCTTTAATAAATTCGTGGAGATTGAGTAATTCGGTGATTTTATCAGCAGGGCTAGTACGACCACTCCTGTTAGCGCCGGCGATCTCAACCAGGTACTGGGCGAAGGAGGGATCAATTGTTTCGATTGCGTTTCCGGCCTCGAGTGATGACATGTTCTTCAGACAAGCTATGGCGTTTTGCCTAATTAACTCTGATGATGCATCTGTGTCATCTTCCTGCCTCTCGGTTTCCAGCCGATGGGTGAGGACATGGAGTGTCAGAGCGGTTGTGGTATCCGTTGTCCTTCTAGCCATATCGCCTATTCTATTTACCACTTCTGCGATAGCAAACCCACCTTCGGCCTTGGTTTTGCTTACAGCCAGTTCGTAGCCGATCTCCAGCAGTCTTTCAGCGGCGTTTAGGTCTGACTCGACTGGTTGAGAAGTAGGGTCTAACAGCTTGTCGGCAGCATTAACAGCTTCACCCCAAGCGTCTTGCGCGGCTTCGCTGGCTTTGGCGCTTTCTCCTTCATCGACTTCTCGCTCCGCATATTTCTGTAAGGCCTCAAACACTGAGATAGTGCGGCGTACCAGAGCGGTCCTTTCAGCTTCTGGAGCGCTCTGCTGATGCGTATAAACATTTCCCAATAAATTCTTAAGATGATACCCCACATTGCTTAAGCAGTCTGTTTTAATCGTGTCCGGCAGGGAAGACGCTTGCTCGTCGCTAGCGACTGAGGACGTTTCTATCAGACTGTCTATAATTTGCATCGAGGTTTCGAAGAGCGCCTGGGCTTCTTCGGGACTCCAGCCGTCGGCGTAAATTTCGTAGGCAGTTTCAGCCATGGAATCAGCTATTCGGGCCTGAAGGGGCAGGCGTGCCACGGGATCTTGCAGCTCGTTTACTGCCTCTCTGGCCTGGCCATAGAGCCGGCCCGGTTGTTTAAACATGCTTGTTAGTTGAGGCTGAGGGATGCCTGCTTCGGCTAGAACTGCACCAGCGCGGGTGGATTCATTCGCAACATGGTCCAGCATACTGATGCGGACTTGTATTTCCATCTCTCCTACGTTGCTAACATTGAGGGCAGAGGCTGCTTGATCCAAGTAAGTATCAATCTGTTCGACTACTCTCTGTCGAAGTCCTGCGTTTGTCTCCGGCACCTTTGTGGAGGCATAAGCGAGTTTTTCGGCTAGTCCAGTGAAGGCTGAAGCTTTCTCACGAGCAGTGGGGATTAACTGGGCAAAACGAGCGCTCTCTGCGGCCACAGGCAACAGTGCATCAGGTTCGGCGCTGGCCAGTAGTCCGCTGAATAAATCTGCTGCGCGACCGCCAAGCTCTGCTTGAACCTCTGGATTGTCGACGCGGCCGATGGCGTCCGCCATGGCAGCGGACAATTCCTCGCCCGGGTCTTGCTCCCAAATTTTGCGGAGTGTAGTTTCGCCCAGCCGCATAGCCCCTCTCAGCTCATGGCCGACCTCAGCGCCGTCCAGTCCCTCAATGTGTTGTATCAAATCCGGAAAAGTACTTGGTCCAGCGGGTCCGTCAGGCATCGTATCTCCTTATCTCACGCGAAAGCTTAATCTAGAGACTAATTATAGCATGTTTGTCAAATATCTGTATTAGCAAAAGCTTGCCAAACAGAGATAAATAGCGTAGCATAGGACAGTTAAGAGAGGTGACGGTCGTGGCCAAAACGACTAGATACATATTTGTAACAGGAGGCGTGCTTTCCGGACTTGGGAAGGGTATCACGGCCGCCTCGATCGGGAACCTCTTAAAGGCGCGCGGCCTGCGCGTCAATCTCCAAAAATGCGATCCATACCTCAACGTTGATGCCGGCCTGCTCAATCCGCGCGAACACGGCGAGTGTTTCGTCACCAAAGACGGCGCCGAGACCGATCTAGACCTTGGCCATTATGAGCGCTTTGTCGACGAAGAAATGACTTCCCAGAGCAGCCTGATGGCCGGCCGCGTACTGCTCAAGCTTATCCAAGACGAGCGGGCCGGCAAATTCGAGGGTGACGATGTCCAAATTATCCCGCACCTCACCGGTGCCATCCAAGATTGGATTATCAAAGCCGGCGAGGGCTATGACGTGCACATTGTCGAAATCGGCGGCACAGTGGGCGACTACGAATCGCTAGCTTTCGTGGAAGCCATCCGCGAACTGGGCGTTAAAGTTGGGCTCGACAACTGCGCCTACGTGCACGTGGTCTATTTGCCATACTTAAGCGCCAGCAACGAAATTAAGACCAAGCCGGCCCAGAACTCGGTGCGCGAACTGCGTGGTCTTGGTATCGCGCCCGACGTGCTAATCGGACGCAGCTCGCGTGTTCCCGGCCCGGGCGTGAAGCGTAAACTGAGCCTGTTCAGCGGCGTCGCCGAAGAAGCCATCGCACTGCTGCCCAACGCCAAGAGTATCTACCAAGTGCCACTGACGCTTGAGGAAGCTGGCATTGCCGATGTTATTACCGAGCACCTCGGCCTTAATAAGACTAAGAAACCTGATCTTAAAGATTGGCGGGCCGTGGTCAAACTGGCCACCACCGAGTACGATCGCACTGTCCGCGTCGGCCTAGTTGCCAAGTACATGGACAACACCGATACCTACATGTCCGTTTTCGAAGCGCTCAAAGCGGCCGCCTGGCACAATCGCTGCGCCGTCGATATCACCTGGATTGACGCCGAGCAGTTTGATACGCCCGGCACAAATATCAGCAAAGTTCTGAAGGATTACGACGGCATCGTCGTGCCCGGCGGCTTCGGCCAGCGCAGCCTGGAAGGCAAGATCAAAGCTGCGCAGTATGCGCTCAAGGAAAAGCTGCCGTACCTGGGCCTGTGCCTGGGCCTGCAAATGGCCGTAATCGCCGCCGCTCGCAACGCCGGCATGGTCGAAGCCACTAGCTTTGAACTTGATCCAAACAATCCCGAGCCGGTGATTACCACTATGGCCGATCAGGTCGATAAGCACATGACCGGCGGCACCATGCGTCTCGGCAACTACGATTGTCATCTTGAAAAGGGCAGTCTGGCAGCCAAAGTGTACGGCACAGCCGATATCGTCGAGCGCCACCGTCACCGCGGCGAGTGCAACAATGCCTACCGCGACCGCTACGAAAAATGGGGCATCCGCGCCAGCGGCATCAACCCGGAAAATGATCTGGTGGAAATCATCGAAGGCATCGACCACCCCTTCCTGCTGGCCAGCCAGTTCCACCCCGAATTCAAGAGCCGCCCCAATCGCCCGCACCCCATGTTCGATGGTTTCATCAAAGCCCTCCTAAAGTAGTAACCAGCAAGTCAATTGAAGAGTGCGTTACGCGCGGTACGGCTACGCCGTTCCGGCTGCACTACGCTGGACCCTCTTCACTTGGTAGGCAGTTTGCTTACGTTTGCCATTTTAGTTCGCCTGCGCTACCATGAGCAGTATGGAATCGACCGCCACGCCTCAGCCTGATTCTGGCAATCCAAGCTCCGGCCACCCCAAACGCATTCTCTTAGTTGAAGACGACGATGCGCTCGCCAATGTGTATGTCAGCCGGCTGCAGGCCGAAGGCTTCGACATCCGCCGCGTCAACAACGGCGAAGACGCTTTAGCCACAGCCCTCAGCTACCATCCGGACCTGGTCGTTCTCGATGTTATGATGCCCAAAGTCAGCGGTTTTGATGTCTTGGATATTCTACGCAACACCCCAGAAACAGCCAATCTTAAGATTATTATGCTGACCGCGCTCGGCCAGCCGAGCGACCAAGAGCGGGCCAAATCGCTCGGTGTCGACGAGTATCTTATCAAGTCTCAAGTCGTCATCGCCGACGTCGTCGACCGCATTCGCCACCACCTCGGCGAATAATCCCCTCACCAAGACAGGGCAGAGTTGATTTATTATACTAATTATGTTAGTATAATAAGATTCAAACCCCTTAGAACTACTATGCCCATGCCTTCGCCAGACAGAGTCCATACACCGCGCCAAGGAGCTGCCTCGTTTTGGCAGGACGCTACGGTGCCAGAATTGCGCCGTGAGCTACTTCCCGGAGACGCAGTCCGCCGCTTTGGCGCTTGTCTAACCGAACAAGCCGAAAAGCTACCCGAACTCACACATAACCAAGACGCCATCTTAGAAGCCGGTACGACCTTAATCACTGACTATTCACTCCTGCCCAGCATCTTCGACGATGAAGCCCGCAGCTTAATTTTCACCTCGTTGGCCAAGCGCCAAGCTGCCGCAGAAGTCGCGACCGACCCGGCCGTAGAGCGGGAAGAGAAGAACTTCGTATTTGATGTTTTAACGCTGCTTGCCTATGCCCATAGTCCCGCTCTCGACGCGCATAGGTTAGAAATTGAAAAAGAAGAGGCGCCCCAACGCCAAGCGCAGACCCAGGCTATTTATGACCGCTATACTCACGGTCCTCTGAGCAGGGAACTGCAAGCGGGAATTGACGCCGGCTTGCTCGATGGTGTGAAAGCTCGCCTGGGAATCACACCCGAAAACGAAGACCCTTATGAAGTCCGCGTTCTCTCAATCGATCCCGAAGGGGGCAGGACTGCAGTAGGCCTCAACCCGCCTCATCTAGACCTAGTGCCCGACTTCAGAAGGTATAAACAGGATTTACGGGAGCGCGCAGAGCAGATGAAAGTCGAACTCGGCTGGACCAATACAGTACAAGCCTGGGTCAGGACTCCCCCGGGTAGCGATAAAAGAATGCTCTGTATTCCCATGCCCCTGGCGGAGAAATTATTGTATCCTGAACTAACTGCTCACAACCGCCACTATGACGAGGCAGCGGCCCAGGAGGATTTGGTCGTACTGGAACATGAGTACACCCATACTCAAGGCGAATCGTCTGTCGATGGCCTGCATTACATAGCCATCAACCTGGAAGAGAAACGCGCTAAACATTACTCCCGTGATGGATCTTCGTACCCGGATGTCGAAGAGTTTTTCGACGACCTGGCGCTGGTAACAGGCTTGGATGTCACGCATCTGTTCGAACGGGCACCAAAAGGGGGCCGGATCGCCCAAGTCCATCGGGATATAGCTGCCCATCTTGGCTTGGATGGCATGCTCGAAGTACTAGTGGCCAGTCCGTATAATTACCTTCTGGGCAATGGGAGCAATGAATTCCAATGTGCCGCTTTTGATCATGTGGGCGGGTATGACGGGGTCACCCAACGACTTATAGCTCAGGAAATGGCCAAAGATGGGGGAAGCGCTTTTGATGCGCGCCTAGAAGCAGCCGCTGTGAGAATGGAGGCTGAGCAGACCTATCGTGCTGATTGGATGGAGCGACGGGCACGCTTGGGCCTCGAGGTAATTACAGACATGATTATCCGTAAACGCGGTCAAATTAGAGTACGCGATCTTCGATCTTAATTATTCGACAGTAACTTCGGTGCGAGCCACCGAGCGGCCGCTAAAGGTGCGAACGCGGCGCTGCTTGTAGGCTACGATGCCATCGCGGGCGGCGTGAATCGTAAAATTACGGCTCATTTTGGTGCCGGTGCCGGGACGCTTAGTCATGCCGACCTGGCGGACGATAACCTGGCCAACTTTGACCTTCTGGCCGCCAAACAGCTTAATCCCGAGGCGCTGGCCTGGACTGTCATGGATATTTTTGGCGGTACCGCCGGCTTTGACGTGCGACATATTACTTCCTTGTGATTACGAGCAGCTGGCGTGCGGTGATTTGATCGGCTCTAAAGTAGGTCAAATCCTCATCCCGGGTGTGCTCAAACTTTACTCGATTATAGCCCAGATCGCTCATCTGGTCAATAAGGGGCAGGCGCTTAAACTGGCCGGAGGCAGTCTGCCAGGCCGGCACAGCCAGACATAGCCGGGTACCGGGCTTGAGAAAATTGCGAATATTTTGCAAAAATTTCTTGAGGATCAAGTTGCAGTCGCTGATAGTCTCGGCCAAAACCGCGTCCGAAGGCCGGGCGGTGAAGGGGCGTCCCAGATATGTCTCGCTGGCCACGAAATCGATGGGCGGAAATAATTCCCAGGTGGCCGTCGTGGCGTCGGCTTTCTCGATGCCGGCACCGGTTTCAAAATCATACCAGCCCTTCAACCATTCCATGATGTTGCGGATGCTGTAATCGACCATCCGCTGGTCCAGGTCGCTGCCGTAGGCGCCGTAACCCATCAGCAGGGCTTCCTGCACAATAACACCGGTGCCGCAGAAGGGATCAAGCACGTTTTTATTAAGCAGGGGCTTGGGGATGGGCTGCCCGGCCGGAATGTCGCAGATTGATTCCAGGCTGTCTTCGGGCAGGGTCCCAGCGGCCAAGTTAATAATAATCTGAGCCAGTTTTGGCGGCAGCATGCCAACTTTGGCGTCGCGCTTGGGACGCTCGCGGTCACGGCGGGTGTATGATTCGATATCCTGGACTTTGACAGTTTGGGCAAGGATGGTTTTGGCGCCATCACGGATAAATACCAACTCCCAGCCAGTTGGGCCGGTCAGATGATTGTGCAGCACTTGGGCACTGTTCAGCTCCGCGGCTTTATTCGGGATTACACGTACCGAACGTCCAGTTTTACGGATAACTTTCTTGAGTTTCAGACCGGTAGCTTCTATCTGTTTAAGCGGCACATCCAGGCCGATGATGCTCAGGCCGAGCTGCATTTTTCCTTCGGGCATGCGCTTGGAATGATCTGGCGAGACTTGCAGCAGGAACTTTTCGATCTGGTGCCAATCGGTGGTGTCGAGGGTAGTCAGAATTTTGCAGAATTTCACGCTGCCGCCGAGCCGATCAAAGGCTAGTAAACAGGGGTCAACATCGACCACGCCGGCCTTATCACCGACCACCCGCAGCCCAGCCGCGCCGTACAGACTTTCCAACTCGGCCAAGCCAAGCGCTGGCTGTCGCCCCAAAACTAATAGACTTTGCATACCACTCAGTATAACGGCTGCACGGCCTCACCCCTATAGCTCTCTGGTATACTGTCGGCTATGCATGTCTATTTTGAGGATTGGACCACCCCCGGGTCGTTGGAAGCTCTCACAGAGAGAGGCGTGCCCCATGGCTATAGGCTGATTAAGGTTTTTGCGTCTGCTCGTAATCCGCGCGAGGTGCTGGCCCGGCAAAGCCTAATGACCAAGATCGCCGCAGGCGGCACTTTTACACCTGATGAGGTGTATGACTACGGAGACCACGGCGTTTACACTGGCACTGAAGTTGAGCAGGTCTTGGCAGGCTATGACCTAACCAATGGCGGTAATCACGTGGCTCGGAGTCTCTTCCGTTTTTCGAATCAATGGGGGCTGTATCAAGCGATAAGGCTGGCTAGGGAAAGCACACGGTGGCAGCCGGAAGGTATATTGGACGATATCCAAGGCCTTGGTAAGGCGAGCAAAGATCCTACTCATGAGAAAGATCTTCATCTGGATGTGTTTTCTCCTGAGGCTTTGCAGAAGTTGCAGACCATAATCCACTACGTTAATCCGAGGTTGCTCCTGGAGCCGGCGGTAGGTGTGGAATGGCGGAGTACGCAAACCGTTCCTGGCAAGTTGATATAATTAAAGCTTATGAGCGAAAAACATTGGCTGCGCCGCCGTTGGAAGTTGGTATTGAACATCATTACCTTGTTGGCGCTGGTGATCCTGGTTGTCTCGCTGCACAAACAGGTCGGCGACACCTTCAGTAACCTGGGCCATGTGCATGCCTGGGCGCTGCTGCTGTTG
>DATCFR010000046.1:0-3370 GCA_036509405.1 Saccharimonadales bacterium (SeqCode) | reverse complement strand
CGCGTGTACCTGTTTCGCTAGCCACTGGCAAGATACCAACAAAGCCAGCAACAAACTGGGCATTTCGCCGAGAGTTCACTGCGCGGGCAGTTAGGTCCTGCACACTAGTTCCCCGAAGCACTAATTCAGCGAGAAATTCATCACGCCTTTCAGCGTATAAAGGGTTGAGCTGATCCGAATAGGCCTCAACAGCGTATTTAGCTAGCTCCGCACTCTGTCTGTCCATTCATGTAGATTGACACAATTCAAAAGAATTATCAATACTGAGGTTACCTTGGTGGAGCACCCGGTGCCTCAAGCTTCTCGGAGCTCGGCTCTCCCCCATTCCGACAGAGGGAATTCGTCTGCACTATCGAGTATTTGACCAGTAATTTCCATCATAGGGGTCACAGTCTGATCGTAATTATAGGCTCGTTGTACCAGCGTCACAGCCCGGTCGCCGACCGCCCGGGTAAGATGCTGCAGTCCGTGTGGTATAAATACCGCATTTCCTTCAATGCTTTCGGCTTCCAAGGCCCGGTCGTAGAGTTCCATGGCCCGGTCGCCATCCAGATAGGGCGCAGCGTATAGTGTAGATTTTAGAGCTTGAGCTGCCATATAGCCCGCGTCTGAAGTAATGGTGCGGGCATCTTCGTATAAACCTAATATGTGCTCGTCACTAAGAGTGACGAAGAGGTGCTTCACGGTATCCACCTGTTCCGAAGCGAAATCGTAGCTACTTGGCTGTGCGCCCCTAGTATTGGCAGGCAGAAAAACGTGAGACATGATTTGAGCCTCGACGACAGCCTCTGGTTCACTGAGCCATTCTACATGATTCATATCAGAATTATACAACTAATATTGAGTTTAGTCAACGCGGGCGTCTTGGGTGAGCAGGCGGGCGCGCATTTCTTGGAAGCGCTTTTGCTGCTCTGCGGCGATTTCCTCGGGGGTTTTGGGCTGATCGGCTGGTTGCGGCTGGCCAGATGGCTGAGCGCCCTGCTTGTTCTGGTCGCCTTGGCCCTGTTTCTTGGCACTGCCGCCTCCGCCGCTGACGATGTTGATCACCGGGATGACGATTGGGCTGCGCTGGGTATGTTCGAACAGATAGTGCGTGATGTGCTCTTTGAGCTCCAGTTTGAAGCGGTCGAGATCAACGCGTTTGAAGCGTTGCTGCACGGCTCGTTTGAGCTCGATGCGCAGGCCATTCATGATCTCTTCGTTGTCGCGCATATATATGAAGCCGCGACTGATGATGTCCGGGCTAGTCAGCAGCGCGCCGGCCTTTTTGTCGATGGTCAGTACTACTGCTACCAGGCCTTCTTCGCTCAGCAGCACGCGATCTTTGACGACAACGTTGCTGACGAGCGCGCCGGTCTGGTCGACCAGAATGGTGCCGTGCGGCACTTCGCCAGCCAGCTCCATTTTATCAGGGGTCAGAGCAATGACGATGCCGTTTTCGACGTTCATGGTGTTGGCGCGCGGGATGCCCTGCTCAACTGCCAGTTCAACGTGGTAGCGCTTGGCGGTGAAGTCGCCGTAGATTGGTATGAAGAACTTTGGCTTGGTCATGTTGATCATGTCGGCGTACTCGTCGCGGCTGGCGTGGCCCGAGACGTGCAGCGGCCCGATGCCGTCCACTTCGCGGGTTTCGTGGCGGAAAACGTGGACGCCCTTTTTCAGGAAGTCGTCGACCATGACGCGGATTTTTGAGTCATTGCCGGAATACGGAATCGGCGTGCTCGATAGGATCACCGTGTCTTGCTCCTTGAGTTTGACGTGACGATGCTCGCCGTTGCTCATCCGTTGCAGTGCCGAGCTCGGTTCGCCCTGTGAACCAGTACAGACCACTACCAGATCGGTGTCTTTCATGGTGCTGGCGCTGGCGATTGGCACGAAGGTGCCCTTGGGAATGCGCACGAAGCCGTGGCGCACCGCCATTTCTAGGGTGCTGACCATGCTGCGGCCGTCCATGGCCACCTTTTTGTTGTGGTGCACGGCGGCATTGATGATCATCTGCACCCGGTTCATGTTGGTCGAGAACAGACCGACAAAAATACGGCCCGGCGCGTTGTCCATAATATCTTTGAAGCTTTGCTCGATGGTCGACTCGCTGGGCGTGCGGCCCAGACGCTCGGTGGTGGTACTTTCGCTAAGCAGTGCCAGAACGCCTTCGTTGCCGAGCTCCGTCAGGCGCTCAACATCGGTGCGCTCGTGGTCCAAGGGATTGGGGTCAAGCCGGAAGTCACCGGTGTTAATCAGGCGTCCTACCGGCGTGTCGAGCACGATGACCGTGCTGCCGGGAATGGAGTGCGTGACACGCACCAGCTCCACAAAGAATTCACCGATTTTTAATCTTTCGTGGGTGTTTTCGTTCATGGTAACGGTCTTGAGCTCGAAGCCGTCGGGCATTGGCAAGCCGAAGTTCTCAAAGATTTCTTCGACTCGGCCGATGGTGAATTTGCTGCCGTAAATCGGCGCCGGAAACTTCGGTACAATGTGCGGTAAGCCACCGATGTGGTCCAGGTGGCCATGCGTAATCACGTAGGCCCGCAGCTTGTGCTGAATAGTCTCCAGGTAGGCCGTGTCGGCAATGCCGTAGTTAATGCCAGGCAAATCGACACCAAGGTCATTGCCACAGTCCAAGATAACGGCATCATTCTTATATTCCACCAGGATCATGTTCTTGGAGCCACCGCCGTCCATGCCGCCCAGACCGATGATCTTCAGGCGCGGGCTGTCGTCGATGACGTTGGCACGGCCCTGCCGCGGCTGTCCGGCGTTATCTGGCTGATCTTTGGAGGCCGCCGCCACATACTGATTGGCGATGCGCTGGGCATCTTGCTGGCTGCGGCGCTGCGCTCGCACAGCCTGGCCGCGCGAAGTGGTCAGCGTACTGCCGACCGTCATGCCTGCCTTTTGTGGGCGCGAGCCAGATTTATTGTTATTGCGGCGCTTGTTAGCGTTCGCGGGTTTTTTAGGCCGCGGATTGCCGTTTGGCGGTTCTGGGGCATTGTTTGAGTTATTTGGTTGCATAAGTGTATTCCTTTCTTATGACAATATTTATGATGATTTAATTTTCTTAACTATGGTTGGGATCAGCGCGAAATCGTCGATCAGCGGCTGGCGCATGCTGCCGTTGTAGAGCGCCGCGGCTGGGTGGAACAGCGGTAGGATGACTACCTCGAACTTGTCCGCGGAGTCTTTCAAACTCAGCTTAACGCGCTTTGGCTGGCCGTGGACCTGGCTGATTTGCAGATCCGGCAAGAAGCAATTCAGACTGTGGCGGCCCAGGGTCACCATCAGTTTTGGTTGCATCACTTCCAGCTGGCTCTGTAAATACGGCAAAAAGGCTTTTTTCTCTTCCGGGTACGGGTCGCGGTTATTTGGC
>DATCFR010000045.1:0-16765 GCA_036509405.1 Saccharimonadales bacterium (SeqCode) | reverse complement strand
CTGTTGTAGGTGGCCGTGGTGTTATACGTACTGTCGCCTGCCATGAGTTGGAGCCGGCGCCGCACGTCCAAGCCTTCTTCGGAGACAAAAAAGTCGCTTCGTTTTTTAAACGTAGCCATCACTACACCTGCACTTTTGGCTGTTTGGGTTTTTTGATCTCTTTGCGTCCCTTGTCTTTGGACATAATAGTTCTCCTGTCGCTATCTGTCATTATACGCCCCTACTTGACGATTACCTAATCTCATACCATGCAATATACAAATAGGACGCTAGCTGTCTTCGATACGTTTGAGTTTATTGGCGCCACGGGCGATAAAGATGTAGGCGATACTCAGCACAATCAGCAAAATATACACCACCAGGAGGATGGCATTGAGCCCCAGTTTGCCCAGACTGTTGGCCAGTGACTGGAGGCAGCGCAGCACGATAACCATGCCAACTACGCCGCCGATCCCGATGGTCAGGCTCGTGAGGGCCTGCTTGTACAGCTCGCCTTTCACGAATACCTGGTACATGTACAGGTTGTACAGCGCGTATATACCCAGGAACCAGCTGAGCAGACGCGGCACGATAATGGTGGTTACAGTCAGCCAGTCCGGCAAGTAATAGGTGGCCGTGGTGACTGGCGCCTGCGGATGGCGGCGAGACGGATCGTGCAGTGTCAGAAACGTGTAGAGGGCCGAAAAGGCTATGAACGCGAGCATCACTTTAAGCGGTAAGGAGTATCTGGGCCGCTTGATTAGTTTCAGTAATTTTTGGGAGCCCGTATAAGTAAATAAGAATCCTGGCACTAAAATGAGCAGATTCACGTAATTGGTTATCAAAACGGTGGGTGCCGTGGCACTTGGATACTTGTGGCAATAGTAGCTTTCGGCGGCGCCAACGATCGCCGACAGCGGCAGCCACAGCGTGAACCACAAAATGCCCTGCCCGATCTCATGAAAGGCCGCCCCGTCCTTGGAATCTTTGATAGCGCTGACGTAAACGTGAAGTCTCAAGTAGCCAACCAGAGCGATCAGCCAGATCACGATGTACGGCAGCGCGATAGTCAGCAGCAGCGCGTTCATGCCGCCCGACGTCAGATGATATTTGTGCAGCGCGGCCGTGTCCGGCGGCGTCGCAAAAGTCAGTATTAGGTAGATGAGCACGAACACCACATACAAGACAATTTCTTGCCGGTACTTTTTAACCGCCAGGCCGAGTGAGGCTACGTCCACGCTTTTCTCCCTAATGCCTACCAACTTATGGTACCTTATGCCATTTGCCTGACAAACAAATTTGTGCGGCACCTTACAGGGATTATCCTGAGCCGTCAGCGGAACAGTTAGTTAGGCAGCAAGAATTTCCGGCAGGCGATCAATGGTGTTTTGGCTCGGCTGACCGAAGGTATACTCTAGGGCTGCGGCAACCTTATCCTCGAACATGCCGCCAAGGGCGTCAATAACAAGTTCGGCCGCCACGACCAATCGGCTGCCTTCCCCTTCGGCTTCAACTTTCCGGTTCACCCAGCCGTTGGCTTTGTCGCTCTGCAACACATCGTGGCGCTCTCCGTAGTTGCCATCTGACATCTGGGTCACGAAAAATTCGACGTCTCGTGGAATACCAGCCCGGTAGATCACCGGAACTTTTTGCCTTGCCGCGTCTAGGGGGACATAGGTAATAAGAGTACCGAGGTCTATGCGTTTTTGGTGGAGATCTTTATAGCTAACCGCCAGGCCCTCGTGGACCAAGCTGGCCAGATCGGGGTCCAGTAGTGGCGTATGAATTGCCCGCCACAGATCTTCCGGCGGACGCTCGGACGAGTAAGCTTGCGTAAATTGCGCCATATTCCCGCTATAATACCCCATCTTTGGTTGACTGCAAGCATGAGCACAAAGAGTAAAGAATTGCTTCAGTGCTGCTAAATGTTTTTATACTAGAACTGGTGTGGAGCTAGGAGCGGTGGAAGTTCATCCGTTTGTGGCTCTCGGTATACTTCAAAAAACTTTTGGTAACCTATGCCTACTCTCACTGCCTCGACACCAAACTCAACTGCAGTAATACCGTAATCCCTGTCAATAGAGCCTGGATAGATTGCGACGCTTTCCACGCGGCCTTGGGTTGGCACGAAACGTAATGATAAGGCCAAAGATGTGTCATCGCTACGGCTTCGGAGCTCTCCACCTTCTACTGCTTGGAATTCATGGATAGTACCTGGGTATCGAGCTAGCTCCCGCGGTACGGTAAATACCTTCAGCTCCGCATCAAGCTTAAGTAGAGGCAGTGTTCTATCACCCGATATTTTTACAGGCAGGGTCGGCAGCATAACTCCTCTCAACCAGATTTCCTTTCTAACTATGGCCGCGTCCTGATTATGATAGGTGTTAAGGTTGGTTTCGGGATGACCAGCTAATTTGGCTCCATCCTCGGCTAAATTGCCCGGTGTGAGTACATGCGCCACGCCAGCCTCATCTTCAAACGTAATACTCTCGGCATGCTCAAGCCATAACACCGAGCCAACAGCCTCGCGGCCACCAAATCTTTCAACCGCACGTAGTGCTAATGGGTCTTGAGGGGCACCTTTTTCACCTGCATCTGCCATTTTTACTCCGTAATTATTCTCTATATAATATCATTTTGATGATTTTATTGCAATCTTATTGTAGCATTCACATTTAAGTCGACCCCTTAAAGGCTGTTGGGTCCTGGGTTCGGATTATCGAGCAGAGCGGTGACAGCTTCAGGTACGTCAGGTCGAAAGGTAGCTTGACCAATCATAGAAGCCATATCCCTAAAGGCATCTGTCCTCTCTGCTCCTTCAATCGCCGCCATGCCCACGTATGTAGACTCATTCACGCACCCCGACGGGTGCACTACACCATTTTCATTGATAGTCATTGCGTATAAGCCCTCCTGGCAAGGGAACGCTGGGCAGCCTGCACATGGCTCGCCATAATGTGAACCCACACCGCTATCGAAGAAGATGACTCTGCTATCGCCAACTTTAAAGGAAGACATGGGGATACCCTTGCCACCTGTACCAGAGTAGGTATCTGCTTGACCGTATTGCTCAGCTAAGGATGGTAGTACTGTTCTTACACTGACAAATTGTCTGGCAAAGACATCTTCGGGGTCTTGACCTTCCACAAAGGCGTAGTCCCTCAGTAGCAATTCGAAAACCTTAATATCAATACCTTGTTCGACTGCGTAATCAACGAGCTTGGGTAATTGGCTTTGATTTGCTGCCGTCAAAACAAAATTGATACGAGTATGTACGTTGTCTGGCATGTCCGTTATCATGTTTTGAATACGAGGCTTGAGCCATTTTTCTATCCGTAAACCCTGCTCTGTAGTTTCTTGAGTAATGTTGTCATAGCTGTCCACGCTTACAAACACACGCGGGTCTTTGAGCTGCTCTAAAGTGGGAAATAAGGGCCGAAGCCTCGCCCCATTAGTAGTTAAAGCAACCCGGACGTCATCACCTAGTGCTTGGGCAGCCAGCATTTTATCGCCCAGTTCGAGGTCTAATGTGGGTTCTCCCCCTGTAAAGCGAAACGTGCGCACACCTGATTCGTATGCATTACCCAACACATCTACAAGCTCTCCCGTAGATAATTGACCTGGCTCAGCGCTGCGACCTTCACCATATATGGTGCAGTAGCCGCACCGCATATTACAGGCCTGCTTTACGGCCACAAAGAGAGGCAGGGTTGCTAGTTCAGGAGCCTGGCTTGCGTCAGATCCGGGTAACTCACCAACTAGTGATGATAACTGATCCCTTTCAACGGACATATACTTATTATACAATAATATTTTGTATACGAGGCCTCTTAAAATAAATTGGGTGCGGTATTGGTTATACTATTGTAATGAGCGAGATAAGAAGCCCTCACCCTCAAGAAGAACACAAATCACATCGTATGAACTGGTTGAGGGCTGCTGTGTTGGGTGCCAATGATGGTGTAGTGTCTACTGCCAGTCTTATGCTTGGCGTCCTGGCTGCACATGCCAGCCGGTCAACTATATTGACGGCAGGTATTGCAGGATTGACAGCAGGTGCTTTATCCATGGCTGTGGGCGAGTATGTTTCGGTGAGCTCCCAGAGAGATTCTGAATATGCGGATATGGCTATTGAGCAGCGATCCTTAGCGTCAAATCCAAAGGGAGAGTTGGCTGAACTGGCACATATTTATGTGCACCGGGGGCTTAAACCTGAGCTAGCCAAAGAGGTTGCTAGACAACTTCATGAGCACGATGCAGAGGCTGCGCATCTACGGGACGAGCTTGGCATTGACCGAGAAGATCTAGCAAATCCATTACAAGCCGGGCTTGCTTCAGCGGTATCATTTTCCGTAGGCGCAATTATACCAATCATAGGGGCCCTGGTTTCAAATGAGAGCATGGGCGCTTGGGTCATAGTAATTTTCTCATTAACAGCCTTGGCTATATCGGGGGCTATTGGCGCTTACATTGGTGGCGGACATAGAATACGAGCGGCAGCTAGAGTTTTCTTCGGCGGAGGAGCTGCAATGGCCATAACGGCATTTATTGGCCACCTGGTTGGACATAGTTTATAGACCACGCAGGACAGCGCTTCCCCGTTCGCTTCGGGTCAGAAACCCTATTATCTACCCAAGAAACTGCCGATTAAGAAGACAATAGGCGCGATAAATTGCAGCAAAAGGAATAGCCCCAAGATTATCAGAAGCGGATGTATACGCCGCGTAGGAACTTCTACCGTTTGCGGGACTTTATTGCCGTTAGCATCCACCGTATACACTACTTGGGTAAATAGCTGGCTTTTAAGCCCGGGGTGCTTTTGCAAGTACAGCTTGTGAAGAATTACGGCCAAAATGGTCAGTGTGGCGTCCACGATAGCCGTCGCTGCCAACAAGCGGTAATAGAAATCTGGGAAGGTTGAACCAGATGCCGCCCATAAAATAGGGAGCAGCAAAATTACTACCAATCCCATTGAGACGTAATTACCATACACAATGTTGTTAATCTTTTTATCTAAGCCTGTGGTCTTATGAAGCATTTCGCCGTGCAAAATAGCAAAAGCGGTAATAAAGTACGTGCCGTAGAGCCTGGAAACCAATGGGACCGGGAAAAGCCCCCATATACCGAAAACTGCCGTCACAAAGCTGAAAACAATCAGTACGAAGATGGTGTCCGTAAAGACTTTTAAGTCATTGGTGTCCGCCGTCTTGCCCCTACTATCTAAAAATCCTAGGCACACTAAAGCGTGCAAGGTAACGATCAGCAGGGTAAATAAGGCCTTGCTAAAAATATCATTAAATTCTCCAACCAGGACCGCTATCACAGCTATGACGGCCGCAATAATTAGACTACCGACCATGGTATTTATGGCTAACTTCTTTAGCTGAGCTGACTGCATTTGTTTCTCCTGCTATTTGAGGTAATTATAGCAGTAACTCCGACAACGCATACTACGTAACGATGGGCCGAAATAAAAAGAACCGCCTCTGGGGTTCATGAATCTTATACTGTCTAATAATGGTTGAGTACGTTAATTTGCAGTGGAACCTAGAGTCACTTAGTCTTCTTCAATAGCTCCAGCGGGTTCTGATTCAATTTTACATATGTTGTCATCGGTAAAACATTACTCGGCTTGGTAGTGGTTGGAGCATTAGAACTGGGCTTGCTGCTGGACTGAGATTTTGACTTTGCCATTGTTTACCTTCTTTAAAACACCTTGCTTTGAGGGTATATTACCTATTATAACGCCAAATGCAATAACTGTTAAAACAATTGCCACTAAATTAAGTGTATCTTTAAACTCATAACTTTTATTAATCTCATCAATATGATTAGAGTAAGTGTCGATTAGGGCTTCCATAAATTGTTTCTTGTTCTTCATAATATCAATATTCTTCCGTGCTGCCTTGATATCAAGAATCGGTACTTCACTTCTATAGAATATTGCGATTGCACAGAGTAAAACTGACACAAAAATTAATATTATGCATGTGTCTTGTAGGGATTCACTCAGATTAATCCCAGCAGGTTTTACAAGACCTCCCAATATAGCCAATACAGCACCATTTGCCGCAACTATTATGCCCGCCTTAGTGGATTGATGTGTTAGATTATTAAACCTCGTGTGATAGATGCTCTTAGTCTGCTCAACTAATAACTCTAGGCTATCATTGGTGTCCTGGGCTTTCATACAGCTATTATAGCCTCCGTGCTGATCGAGTCCTGATATATTGCGTGTTTTTAATCAAACCTTAATCTCTCTGCTAGCAAAGCGTCCAGGTCGGACAAACGGCATAATGCCGTTTGGTTGAGTACGTCCAAACGGAATGGAACCTAATTAGTAATGAACTCCTTAGATGGAGTCGCCTGTTATCATTAAGTCATGTCTAAGCCACCTCAAACCATTGACCTAAAACTCGTTAAGCAAAAGCCTAAACTAATCGAGTGGCTACCTGGCGTTGGTAAAGCAACATGCCAAGCAGTCTATCCCAATATTTACGTACCTCGTCATGTATACGCAAGCCTGCAATCAGACAATCCAGAGCCAAGGTATATTGCCGTCTTATTACACGAACAGGAACACTTACTCAGAATGAAGCAGTCCGGAGTCTTAAAGTGGAATCTTCGATATGCTTTCAGTCGCAAGTTTCGCCTTGATGAGGAGCTGGCAGCTGTGAAGCCACAAAAAATATACTTACTTCAACAAGGTGAAGCTTATGACGATGAGCGCAAAGCAAAACTACTCTCTAGCTGGCTGTATTTCTGGTCAACTTCATACGACAAAGCATTGGAAAAGCTAAAACAGCTTAATTAGGCCAGCGGTTTGTCAGCGAATATATCGTAGTACTCTCGATATATATACTTCTGACCATATGTAGTAGATTTCAATGGCTTAAGTATATCTAAGCTCTCGAGCCGCTCGATTGCATTATATGAACCTTGTCGAGAGAAACCAGTCCATGCCTGAATATCGGATACACTTACAATTGGTTGGTTATACAAATGCTTAAGTAGCTCCACGGTAGATTTCGCTGAAGTCTTCCCAAGTGCATGAGCTTTTCCCATATCTTTTTGCCAAAGATCGCTGATCTTACCACACGTCTCGATGGATGACTGCGCAATTTCAATAACGCCATCCAGGAAGAACTCTAGCCATTCCTCAACTTTACTTGGATCGGCATGATAACCATTCAACCTATCATAATAAAGCTCTTGATGCTGCTTAAAATAGCTTGAAAGATAAAGAATTGGTATCTCTAACATTTTTGTATGCCACAAATACATCGTCACCAACATGCGGCCAGTTCTCCCATTCCCATCGTTAAAAGGATGGACCGTTTCAAATTGCGCATGTAATAAGCCGGCCTTGATAAGTGGCAAGTAACTATCCTCTGCGTGTATGAATTTCTCAAGATCATCCAGCGATTGATTCATTTCAAATACTGGAGGTGGCACAAACTTAGCATTGGCAGGTGAAGTCCCATTAATCCAGTTTTGCGATTTTCTAAATTCCCCCGGATAGGCACGGTGTGTACTGCGTGCACTGGTCATCAACTCTTTGTGTAGCTCTTTTACTAACTTCAGCGTTAGTGGATACTCATGCACTCTTTTTAGGCCATAGTTGAGCGCATTAACATAATGCAAAATGTCATCTACGTCTGCAGGCAGCAAGCTACCTCTATCTTTACTGTCTGCTTCAATTGCGTCCATCATTGTCGCCTGAGTGCCCTCAATCTGACTAGAAGAGGACGCATCTTTTCTTATGAACATCAAAAGAAAGAAGTCTTTGTCTGGCAAGACTTGAGCGTAGCCATCTAATTTTCCAATGAGACGCATCGCTTCGGCATGCTTTTGGGCAAGGCTACTCGATAGAACAATACTCGGAGTTGGCGGAAACTTTTCGGGCACAAACGCGCTAAAGCCCTGTGGCTGTTTTCGATTATGACCGATGATGATATTTGACATAGTAGTTGACATTCAATTAATCAATGTCAACATAATACATGTTTTTGTTTACATTGGCAATAGTAATGTCAACTAATTTATAGGGTAGGAAAAGTACGGAACTAGAGTTTGGAACCTATCAGAATTTCACTTTTATTGATCCGGGAAAGCAAAAAGTCCTCCGAAGAGGACAGTAGTATCACGTGGTTGCGGGGGCAGGACTCGAACCTGCGACCTCGTGGTTATGAGCCACGCGAGCTGCCGCTGCTCCACCCCGCGTCGGATGGTCTAGAGATTGTAGCAAACAGGGGTAGAATTGTCAATTGGAGGCGCTGGCGTCTTGGCGGTGCAGGAAGAAGTCGACCCAGGACTGGAAATTGCGCTGGTAAGCTGGCTGCGCGGCTTTGGCGGCATCTGGAGCACTGCCGGGCAGCTTGACCGTGTAGGCCAGCGCCACTGCCTTAGGCACAATCAGTTCCTGCTCGCCGGGAGCTGCCAGGCCGAAGTTCTGGCGCGCCGACAGCTCCAAGTACTGGTTGCTGTTCAGGTACTGGTTTTGCAGCGCCAGGTTATCGTTCTGGAGCTTGCGCACAGCGTCTTGCTGCTTGATGGTCGCCACCTGTTTTTGCAGGTTGTAGTTGGTCTGGATGGTTTTCACGCCGCTCCAAGTGATCAGGAGCACGATAATTACGAAGATAACCTGGCCGACAAAACGGGTGTCGTTCATGCGCCGGAGGAAGTGCGAAACGAGGTCTATATATTGCTTTTTTGTTTGCATGCGAGCTCTAGCATTATATAACTTTTGCCCGCGGCCTGCTATACTTTCATCTGTTAGCTGCCTAAACAGCGCCAAGGGGATGTAGCTCAGTGGTTAGAGCAGTCGGCTCATAACCGATTGGTCCCTGGTTCAAATCCAGGCATCCCCACCATAAAGCTTACGTCTATTTGAACTCTGTTAATTTGTTAACGATCTTGCCTAGAGCTTTCTTAGTGATTGTATCCATTTAAAACAAAATAGTTTATATTCTAAGTTATGGATGACGAAAACTTAAAAGTGAAACGAAACGAAAAAGTCATGCAGACTTCTTTTGGGTCAGAGCAACTTAAAAATAACTTGATAAATACTGTGAAAAGCCCTGAAGTAAATAACAATCAAAATGTAACTTTATCTTCTCCAGATGAACCTGTTAGAGCAGATATACAAGCAAATGAGCTAATTGCAAAAGAAGAAATACAAGAAATGAGCAAAAACGGTGTAAAAGCTTTGAACGATGTACCCTATTCTCATGTCTCACACAATGACTTTGCAAATGGTGGCATACCTGGCCATAGACAGACTATTTTTAAATGGGTATTTACTATCTTATTTACTATATTTTTAGCTTTCATGATTCTCATTAGAGCTAAGATGTGGTCTCCATAAATTATTTAAGTTATACCTTAGTAAAAATGTACGTTGAATACCTAAGGTTCTATGTAACGCTAGTAGTTGCTGGCTGTTGTAATATAGTTAATCCAGATAATTCCTTATACAAAACACGAAGCTGTTCATAGACTTGATTCCAAAAAATACTATTCAAGTCCACCACACCATGAAAATTTTTTGCCTAATTCGCGTCGCGTCGCATGAAGAAAATCCAGGCGATGATCCAGCCGACGACTACGTAGATGGCCGTTACCAGGGCAGCGCGCGCATAAGAAACGCTGTAATCGGGGTTGTGGTCAAGCACTAAACCGACTGCCGTGAACGGCAAGTAGGCCGTATTATGCTTCAAGATCAGTCCGACCAGCGGTTCGACCGTTGACGGTATTAAGAAGAGGGCTACGATAGAGCCCACTTGGATGCGGATCAGGAAAGCCAGGATGAGCGCGAACATGGCGAAGCCCCAGCCAGCAAAAACCGATCGCCACAACAGATTCCAGAGAGGTATAACTTGGTGCACGAGTACATGCCCTTTGACGTGCACGCCAACGATGGCGAGTAGCGGTGAAAGCAGCCCGAAGAGCAGTGAAAATACAGCCGCGAAAATGGTTATGACCAGCAGCTTGGCAAGCAGGACTTGGGTACGCCTTCGCGATGCGGTCAAGGTGTACATTATGGTGTTGTAGCGATATTCGTGGGTTACCAGCAGCGTGCCGACCAAAGCGATCAGAACCGACAAAGCGCTGACTGCCTGGGTTACTTGGCCGGCCAGATAGTTGGGATTGTGCAAATCGCCGGTGCTGGCTTTCATGCCTCCGCCATAAAAGGCAAAGATGAATTCGAGCACCAAGCAGCCGCCCAGAATAATGTACGTCGAACGGACAGTTAGCAATTTGCGCAGCTCGGCTTTGATGGCCGGGATCATGACTTGCCCCCCGTTTTGTACTCTTCGGCGTCGGCCGTCAGTTCCAGAAAAGCTTCCTCGAGCGAGGCCGACTGGTTGGCCAATTCCAGAACGGCGGTACCGGCCTCGAAAGCCAGCTTGCCGATGTCATCGGTCTTTTTGCCAACTATTTTTAGGCCGTTATCGTGGGCTTCAAATTTAATGCCGGCCTGGCGCAAGGCTTTTTCGAGCTTAGTCGGGTGCTGGGCGCGAACAAAGACGCCCGAATGAGCGCTGCCGGAGATTAATTTGTCGATTGAGGTATCGGCGATCAGCTTGCCCTTGCCGATAACGATGATGTTGTCGGCCATCTGCGACATTTCACTCAGCAGGTGCGACGACACGAAGACAGCATTGCCCTTATCGGCATAATCTTTAATAAACTGCCGTAGCCAGGCGATGCCTTCCGGGTCCAGCCCATTGGCCGGCTCGTCCAGCAACAGATATTTAGGTTCTCCGAGGATGGCCGCCGCAATACCCAGCCGCTGGCTCATGCCCAGACTGAATTTGCCGGGACGCTTCTTGGCCACTTCGCTCAGGCCAACGATTTCCAGAACTTCACCGACCCGTCCCATGGGCACGCCGCCAGCGGCAGCCAGAATTTTCAGATGATTCCGAGCAGTACGAGTAGGATGAAAAGCTTTGGCCTCCAGCAGAATGCCGATAGCTTTAGACGGCTGCGTATAGTCATGCAGTTTCTTACCGTCGAAAGTCGTCGTGCCCTGGCCATTATCCAGCCCCAGCATCAGGCGCATGGTGGTCGACTTACCGGCGCCGTTCGGCCCCAAAAAGCCGGTTACTTTCCCTGTTTTAACCTTGAAAGAAAGATTATCGACAGCCACCTTTTTACGGTAGTGCTTGGAAAGATTCGTGGCTTCGATCATGCTTCTCTATCATACCAAAACGGCCCGCGAAGCCCTACCTCCATCTGGCCTAAGTTTGACATTCAGGCGTATAATGAAATTGAGATTAAATCTTTCGACGATAAGACCAAAAATAATTAAAAATTAAAGGGAAAGTCGAAACAAAAATGGCACTCAATGCACATCCGGCCGAAGTTATCGCGGTGGATAGTTATGTGGTGGAGCCCATTATGCTAGGACAAGAGGGCGCGCTCAGTCCTTTTGAGCAAACATCCACCGCTATCACGGCAGTCCGCGAAGTATTCGGCATGGATTATTTACTGCGGGTGCGTAGCTCAGATAATTCGATACCGCTTGCGTTTGGTCTCGAGGGGCGGCTTCAGATCCCATTCGAGGGCAAGGCTGCTTTCGTTATCAGAACCGCCCTGGAAGAGGTCGCGCACGATGACGATTCGCCGTGGGAAGAATCCGCGCGCACAACTTTGGATATAGTGGCCGATCCGGCCCCTGCCCGCAAGGATAGTGTCGTGGAATCGCACCTCAGCCTTGGCACCTTCGAACATGTAGTTACCGCGCTGGAAGCGGTCCGAGAGTTCAAGCCAGAGGAAGACACCATGGAAGAAGAGCGGGAGATCATTATTGCCAAGCTGCAACGGACCAGAGACGAATTCTCCTGGCGGTCCGAGGAGGCCGCGCCGGTTTTTTATTGGGGCGAGTACGCAGAGATTATTTATGAGGGACTCGCCGCCGCCGCAGCCCAGCGCCAGACATATCTGCATGAATCGGCGGCCCACATGTTGGGATTACTTGAAGTGAAGCCTGAACCTGTAATGCTGGAAGCAGCTGTCGAGCCCGCCCGTCCGCCTATACCTTTACCGATTGCTGCATAGCTAAATTTTCACAGACAAAAGCGTTTTGGCAGCAGATAATAAGGGCTGTTAATCAGGAGCAGTACCATGAACCGATTTGACAACTTTCGCCAGCAGCGCCGCGAGCACCGCGAGGTGAGCCGGTTGCTCAAGTCTGATGACTTTGAGCTGGTATAGCTAACAGCTCCAGCAGTTCGGCTGGACTGGCGGCGGCCATGAGCTTTTCTCTCAGCTCTTTGGCGCCGTCAAAGCCGCTAATGTAGAGTTTGCAAAATTCATTAAGCGTGTGCACGGCGCGCTCATTGTTTTGCCAGGTTTCGGCGAAGAGCCGGACGTGCATGCGATAGAGGCCAATGCGCTGCTCCGGCGAATAATCCTGCCACGGGCTGTCTGCGGCAAAGGCAAATGGGTCTTGGAAAATGCCGCGGCCAATCATAATGCCGTCGAGCCGGTATTTTTGGGCGAGTTCTAGGCCGTGGGTACGATCGCGAACATCACCGTTGCCGACGATCAGCGTGTCCGGGGCGAGGCGGTCGCGCAGCTCACGGATTTGGGCGATTACTTCCCAGTCGGCCGGGACTTTGCTCATTTGTGTCTTGGTACGGCCATGAATAGTTAACATGTTAAGTTTCTTGCCAAGAAGAAGTTCGGGCCATGTCAGGTCGACCTCGCCGTAACCGGTCCGAGTTTTAATGCTTAGCGGCAAACGGCCGTCCAGCCCTTTCTGCGTGGCATCAATGATCTGCTCGGCCAGTGGCCGGTCATTGATAAGCGCTGCACAGGTGCCGTTTTTGACTTCGCTCTTCTGCGGGCAGCCCATGTTCAGATCAACGCCGGCAAAGTTGATGCCAGCTGGCAGGCCAAGTTCGCGCGCCAGACTGCCATCGGCTAGCTGCTGGGCGGTTTTATAAAAATTTTCCGGTTCCCGGCCCCAGATTTGGGCGATCAGCGGCTGGTCTGCGGCCGTGAAGCGCAGCTTTTTTAATAATTTCTGGCGGCCCGGGCTTTGCAGGCCATCGGCATTCACGAATTCCGTGAAATACAGGTCGGGCGGCGCGCAGCCGGCAATAATCTGCCGGAACACCGTGTCGGTGACGTCATCCATCGGTGCCAATACAAAAAAAGGTTTGGGTAAAGCCTGCATATAGTTTATGGTACCGATGATTTTACGATTGGTCTAATGGGAGGCCGCGACAGCTTCGCGGATTTCGTGGGCGTTGTATCTTCCCATACCATCCAGCTTGTTATATAAAGCGTCGGTGGCGTCGGGAACTGCGGCCACGGGTTTGGTGGCCGCTTCAAGCGCTTCAAGCGCTGCCAGCTCAGCCTGCGCCTCACCAAAGGACTCGGCTCTGAGCACCCCATGGCCTAGATCGGCCAAGACTGCTTCGTCAACGCCGCGAGCAAGTTCGTCCTCAATACGATCGATTTCGTCGATGACGGGCGGCGCATAGCTATCTGGAATCTGTGACATAGCATTACAATAGCATACTTTGAAAGATTTTGCAAGTATTAGCGTAATCTATTCCCAGGAGAAGACGCGGAAGGCGATGGCGTAGATAATAATCATCCAGACGGCGATCAGGCCAAGCTGGGGGCCAATCTGAGTGAGGTGCTTGCCTTCGGTGGTCAGGAAGCGCAGACCGTCAATAACGGGCGTCAGCGGCAGGTAGGTGGTGATGGTTTGCAGCCAGTGGGGCATCTCGAAGCGCGGGAAGAAGGTGCCGGACAGGAAAAGCATGGGGAAGACAATGATGTTGCTGAGCGGCGCCGCTTGACGTTCGTTCTTGGCCCAGCCGCCAATGGCCAGCCCGATACCCAAGATCATAAAGATGCTCAACACTGTGAACAGGATGATTTCGGCGTAATCGCCGTTCACCTTGAGGTTAAAGACGGTGATGGCTACGAGGAACTGGATGGCGATTGACACGACCCCGGTGATGGCCTGGCTGAACATGGTGGCCATGAAGTATTGCCAGACGCGGATCGGCGTGGTGTGCAAACGGCGTAGGATGCCCTGCTTCTTGAGCTCCGGAAAGACGTTGATCGGGCCGAAAATGCCGATACCGATGATGGAGAAGCCAAGCAGTCCGGAGAAGGTGTAGTCAAAGCCGGTGAGCTGGTGGTCAACCAGGGCCTGGCCCTTGACCACCAGTGGTGGCTGAGCACCAGTTAGCTTGGCGTTAATGCCATTCAGGGTGCCGGTGAGCACGCTTTGCAGCGTTTGGCCGGCGCCGGTGCTGGACTGCGAGTACAGTAGTTGGACTTGACCGGTTGGATAGTGATGCGCCGGATCGATGGCGCCAAACCCGGCCGGTAGAATAATAATGCCGTCAATCTGGCTCTTGCTCAGCGAGCTTTTGGCCAGGGCCATGGTGGTATCGTCTTTGTTGACCTTGAACACCTTGCTTGTTTGCAGCTGATGGTCGAAGCTTTTGGCGAAGGTGGTGTGCGACTGGTTTAATACGGCCACATTAAAGGTTGGGTTGCCGCTGCCCTTGCTGAGCGCACCGAAGACGAACAGAAAAATCAGCGGAAACAAAATGCCAAAGAAGAGCGCCAGCCGGTCGCGGAAGAAGCGGCGTGTGCTGAGCTTAGTAAAAACGGCGACGGTTTTGAGCTGCTGTTTCATATTCATTTAGTCCCTCAGCCCTTTCCCTGTCAGGTCGATAAAGACATCTTCAAGATCGGCCTGTTCTACCCGCTCATGTTTTTGGAAACCGCGGTCCAGGAGTTGCTTGATCAGCTTCTTGGGCGTGTCGAGGGCGATGATTTTGCCCTTATCCATGATGGCTACTCGGTCACAGAGGATTTCGGCTTCGTCCATGTAGTGCGTGGTCAGCAACACGGTGACGCCGCGGTCGCGAACTTCTTGGACGAGTTCCCAGAGGTTGCGGCGGGCTTGCGGGTCTAGGCCAGTAGTCGGTTCGTCCAGGAAGAAGACCTTGGGGTCGTGTACCAGAGCGGTGGCAATGCTGAGGCGCTGCTTTTGGCCACCGCTGAGGTTTTCGGCGTAAGCGCCGGCCTTTTCGCCTAGCTGAACATCATCGAGAAAAGCTTGAGGATCCACCGTGGTGCCGTAGGCGGCAGCAAACATTTCGATAATTTCCGATAGCTTCTGCTTGTCTTGGAAGGCGGCGGTTTGTGGCTGTACACCGATAACGGCTTTGACTTCCCAGGGCTGCTCGGCAACGTTCAGGCCGTCCAGGGTGATGGTACCGCCGTCGATTTCGCGCATGGTCTCAATCATTTCCAGGGTGGTGGTTTTTCCGGCACCGTTAGGGCCGAGGATGCCGAACACCTCGCCCTTTTTGATTTCAAAGGAAATACCGTCAACCACGGCTTTGTCGTCGTACACTTTGCGCAGGTTTTTAACTCTGAGGATTGGTTCGGCCATGGATTCAACTATAGCAAATTCCGCGATCCAATCGTGTTATAAAAATTACCCGCTTCCATCTGGAAACGGGTAATCTCAGTAGGCTGCGTCCGTAACGGAACGCCAGCTATACTATTTGCGCTTGACGGTCAGAAAGCCGTTGCGAGGGTTTTCGTTCACTTCCATGCCGCTTGGCAGGTCAGAAGCTTCAGGTCGCTCGTCTTTGCTGAAGTAGTAGATAGTTTGCTTTTTGCCACCGCGAAGGACAACGTCCTTGGAGTTTAAGTAGTAAGTTACGCCCTTGGAATTAGTGTGCTTGTATGCCATTGCTGACTCTCCCTCTCTTACCTTTAGTAATGTACCCCTAACATACTCTGGTGCGATTTTGTTTGTCAACCCCTTAGGTCAAAATAATATGCCCGCTGACGCCATAAAAACGTGATCATTTTCAAGTTGATGTATCTGTTTGGTTGTACTACACTAGGTCGGTAAGCATAAAAGTAATACTAGAGAGGTGGAGTGAGGCAAGGTATGGAATTCTCTAATCGCAATTTACAATCCCCGGCACCGGCTCCAAGCGCGCATCCTGCTGCGGTTGGGACTCCCGGCACCGTCAATAGAAAACACAACAGATCCGACAAAAGCAAGTGGTTCCGCGTCGGTGCCATGCTCGGCTTATTAGCTGTAGTGGTCCTCGCGGTAGCAGCTATTATCGTCCTCTCGACTGATACCAAGACCGAGGACAGCTACGTCGATACCGGTAAACTGCAAGCCGTCTTTTTGAACACCGGCCAGGTTTACTTCGGTAACGTACAAGCACTTAACAGCAAGTACTTTGTTCTGACGAATATCTACTACTTGCAGACCAGCAACTCGAGCGGCTCCACGGCAGCAAGTACTGCCAACTCTAATGTCACCCTGGTTAAGCTGGGCTGTGAATTACACCGGCCCTACGATAAGATGGTAATCAACCGTACCTCAGTTACATTCTGGGAGAACCTGGAAAGCACCGGTCAAGTGGCTCAGGCAGTCACCAAGTTCCAACAGCAGAACCCCAATGGTCAGAAGTGTAGCGACCAGAGCAGTAGCTCCGGCTCCACAACAAACGCTACCCAGCCCGCTAACAACAGCGGTAGCTCGGCCACTCCTGCCACTACCTCCACGACTCCTAGCACGACAACTACGAACCCATAAGGGCTTAAGCGACGTTTTGGCGGAACCACCAGCTGCCTAGCAGCGTGATGACGAACGCCAGGCCGCTCAAAATGGCGGCGGGGAGACTCCAGCCAGCCAGGTCCGGTGACCAGCTCGGGCTTACGAAGGAAAATTTGTACAGCGCGTCCGGTATAGTCGGCAGCTGAGAAGCGG
>DATCFR010000044.1:0-3335 GCA_036509405.1 Saccharimonadales bacterium (SeqCode) | reverse complement strand
ATCTTTGCCTATGCGGTTCTGTATGGCTTCCTGCAATTCTTAGTACCGGGAGGGTTTTTACAACCGTAGGAATTTATTATGATGCTGCAACAGCTACTCTTATTTGCCACCCCTTATGCCGCCCAAAGCGGCTGCGAGAAGCAATTCTTTGGGTTGACACCGTGGTATGCCTATCTGCCGGCCAGCGACTTCCAGGGCTGTGACATACATGATTTCACTTTCTTTCCTACTTCCTCGACTAGTCTAGGCGATGTACCGCTAGTGCTGCTAGCGGTGGTCGATGATCTATTGCGCATAGCTGGCATCGTGGCGGTGGGCTTTGTGGTTTATGGTGCCGTCCAGTACATCGCCAGCCAAGGCAGCCCAGACGCTACGAGCAAGGCTCAATCAACCATTATTAACGCTCTCTTAGGTCTGGCCATAGCAGTCCTGGCGACAGCTTTTGTAGCCTTTCTGGGCAATAAACTAGGGGGCTAGATGTTGGCATTACTCAAACTACTCGCGGAGAGCCCCATCAGGGCCGGCAACTTACCCCGGGGTGTTGATACAAGCAATGGCTCGACAACCATTCCGACTCTTCTGAGCGTCGTGCTCGGCATCGCTGGTGCTTTAGCGCTGACAATGATCGTGGTGTCCGGACTGCGCTATATTGTTTCCGCCGGCAACGCCGAGAAAACGGCCAAAGCCAAGAACGGCATTATTTATGCGTTGGTAGGGCTCGTTATTGCTATTTCGGCCGAAGCCATCGTCGCCTATGTGGGAAACAGAATATGAGAAGAAGGTTATCGCTGGCTACGCTGCTGCTTATGCTCTGCCTATTTGCAGCTCCCCAATACGCGCTAGCATTTGATCCTTTTGGTAACGACTGCAACGGCGATACCGGCAGTTCCACAGTTTGTTCTACTAAGCTGCAAACTGACCCCACCACCCACCAGACTGTCAATCCGCTTAACACGACTTTGTCCGAGATCACCAACATCGTTGCCTTTATTGCTGGTGCGGCCGCCATAATCATCATCATTGTCAGTGCCCTGCGCTTTATAACTTCCGGCAGCGACGTCAGCACTGGCTCGCGTACCGATACAGATATAGAGGATGCCAAGCGCAGTATCGCAAGCGCCATAATCGGCCTCGGCATCATTGTGGCGGCCCGCACCTTATTAGTATATGTAATTAGTAAAATTTAAAGGAAAAACTATGAAACGAAGAATCATCATACTACTCATGCCACTGCTCATGCTGTTGCCCGCACTGGCTTTTATGGAGCCTGCCTATGCAGCCTGCGGCCAAAGCACTGCTTCGCAGCAGGCCTTCCAAGGAATTAGTGAGACAACTGGCTCCACCTCTTGTGACGATCGAGGCGTGAATAGTGTCCTCTCAGTGATAGTAAACATTTTAAGCATGCTTGTGGGTGCTGCAGCCGTCATTGTCATAATAATCAGCGGCTTCAAGTACATTACTTCCGGCGGTGATAGCAGCAAAGTGGGCAACGCCAAGAATACGCTCATTTATGCTTTGGTTGGCGTCGCTATAGCGGCTTTGGCACAAGTGTTGGTGCACTTTGTGCTTCATACCAGCAATAATGCCGTCAACCTTGCTCCCCCCTCTGGCCAGCAACAGCAGCACTAATGAAGCATGCTTGGTCTGCCGCTGGCTTGATTCCGCTTAAGCCTTGTAGTATAAGTAAAGTAATATAAAGAAAGGTAACGAAAAATGATTCAGAAATTTAGAAATTATGCTCTCAGCATCGTGCTGGCGCTCACTTTTGCGGCGCCCATCTTAGTGCCAAGTGCCGTGTACGCCTCAGAAGGCAGTGCTAATACGTGTAGCGATATAGGCAATAACGTTGCTACGGGTGCCAATCAGGCAGCCGGCGATGCCAGCAACAGCATTAATTGTGCTGCTACAGGTGTTGACAGCAACAGTATAGGTAAGATTGCTCAGAACGTTGTCAAAATCTTTTCCATCCTTGTCGGTGCGGTATCGGTGATCATGATTATCTACGGCGGTTTCCGTTACATCACCTCCGGCGGCGACTCCGGTCGGGTTGGCAACGCCAAGAACACGCTTATCTACGCCCTCGTGGGGCTGGTGATCGTAGCGCTTGCCCAGTTAATTGTCCACTTCGTGCTTAACCAGTCCACGAATATAACCACTGGATAGAACAGCTTACGTATAAAAAAACTCCGCAGGAGACTGCGGAGTTTTTTTATTATTGAAACGCCTGGCTTATAGAACTTGAATCTTCTTGACCGTGTCCTGCTGGACTTTGCCAAAGCTGATCGTGAGCACGCCGTCTTTGAGCACGGCCTCGATATCTTCTTCTTTAACAGGCACCGGCAATGCAATAGTACGGCTGAATTCGCCCCAGTAGCATTCCTGTAGGAAGTAGTTTTCAACGCCTTCTTCGCTGCCCGAGCTCAAAGTGCCACGGACGGTTAGCTGATTATCAGAAATACTGACATCGAGGTCATTCTTGTTAACGCCAGCGGTGCGGGCCTTAACCACCAACTTCTCGCGGGTTTCATAGACGTCGACCGCTAATTGGCCGGGGACACTGTCGTCTTCGTCCCATTCGTCTTCAGCTACGGGCGCAGCTGCGGCCGCTTGACCGTTTTCTTCAATAGGTGCGGCTGCTTCATCGCCCAAAAAGGCTGCGGTTAGCTCATCTTCTTCTAGCAAAAGGTCGTCGTCGCGGTTGCGTCGCGCCATGATAATGTTACCCTCCAGGATTAATTGCTCGCCTCTCCGATTGGGGACGAGTCTTGAGAAAAATTAAAAACCTTGCGTTTTTGTATTAGTAGAAGTATAGCTTAGGCGGTAAAGCTGGTGCAACGCCTAAATGCACATATTTACAACACATTAAACACAACATGAGCATTTTAGACCTACTTATCGCAAGGATAGTCCCGCATGTGTGCATACATTGTGGTGCCGAGGGCAAACTATTATGTGCCACGTGCAGCCAAAAATTGCCTGCTCCTATTGAGCGTTGCTATCGCTGCCAAGAAGCTTCCACGGATTATATTACCTGCTCCGGATGTTTAGAGGTTACCCCGCTGCTGTCTCTTAAATCGGCCGTAGCCTATGAGGCCGCGGCCAAAGACTTAATCTGGAAGCTTAAGTCCTCAGGGGCACAGGCGGCCGCTGAGATTATGGCTGGCCGCATGCAAGGCTTAGTGCCGACCAAAAAAGACCAAAAAGCCAAGATGCTCATTATTCCGGTGCCAACGGCCACGAGCCGGGTCCGCCAGCGCGGCTTTGACCAGACTACATTAATGGCTCGCCAGCTGGCCAAACAAACTCGCCTGCCATGGTCAGACTGCCTGGCACGG
>DATCFR010000043.1:0-3305 GCA_036509405.1 Saccharimonadales bacterium (SeqCode) | reverse complement strand
TCTTCTTGGGATCAACTGTGGTCAGCCACTCGCGGTACAGCCATTTCCAGCGTTTAAAGTACGTTAGCAGACCCACGACCAGCAAAGCGCCCAGCACCATGGCGGCCACGCCACCATTGGTAATAGCACTGTGTTGGAAGGCCTGCGGCGTTAGGCGGCCAAGGAAGTTTGCGAAAAGATTCATGGCGCGGTTCCTTGCAAAGGCATCATAAATTTCATGACTACTTCATCATACAGCCCGCCCTCGACCGACGAGTAATAGCTGACTGGGCTGTTGGTGCTCGGCTTGGCCAACAAGCCATAGGTGTTGAGATTCAACGGACTTGAGGTATGTTTAATGACGTTCACCCAGTTATTAAAGTCGGCCTGCGAGCTGGCCTTGGCGATAAAATGCATACCCGCGAAGCCGTTGCCGCTAATGTTAGCTGATGAACCGTAAAACTTGCCATTGTGATCCGCCAACAGATTGAGCTGCGTTGACATGCCGGGCATAGCGTAAATCTGGCCGCCGAGGCGGGGAATCCAAAACGAATTCATCGGCGCGTCGGCTGTGATCTGAAAATTCACGGGTGTGCCGGCCGGAAACTGCACAAAATTAACGCTGGCAATGTTTTGCTGCGGATAAATGAACAGCCACTTCCAATCGAGCGCGATCACTTGCACGGTGATGGGCTTAGTCTTGGCCTCCAGCGGCCGGTACGGGTCGAGCGCGTGGCTGCTATGCCAGTCCAGCACCGAAATCACTAAGATCAATAGCGACGGCACCAGCCACCAGACGGTCTCGGCCAAGCGGCTGCCAGCCAGCTTGGGACTGTAATTGGCTTTGGTATTGCCCTCGCGGTAGCGCCAGGCGAAGCCAAACAACAGGCCGAAGACGGGAATGACGACGATTAGGCTTAACAGCAGTCCAGTAAAAATCAGGCTGCGCTCTTGGCGTGCGACCGGTCCGGCCGGCTCGAGTACCGCCACTGTGGTGTGGTGAAAATACCACGCTATCAAGCCTGCCAATGCCAGCACCACCGCGAGCAAACTAATCAGCCGATATTTTTTATTCATTTTAGGGCACCCCTAAACATAACCATCATTTCTACTATAGCACTCTCTGGGCAGCCTTTGTTCAGTTGGTGACTGTGAAGCTGCCGACCAGTTCATCGTGATAATGATCATGAAAGCCAAACGTACCGATCTGATTAAGCACGATGGTGACGCTTTGGCCCTTCTCAACCTGCTTTGCGGTGATGCCGTCATACGGCGTGTGGTGATCGTGCGGACCGAACGCAATCAGACGGATAGTGTCATCCTGGTTGATAATAGTTAAGGTGTCGCACGCGCGGGCTTGCGTGTGTACGGGCTCCAGCTTGCTGTTTTGGAATTTGGCGACGTGATGCTGGCCGTGAACCGTGCAGGCGGCCACAGGGGCGGGCTTTGTTTTACTGCTCTGCGAATTTAGGTAGTGTGACGTCAGGAATATCGAGGCACCGGTTATCAAGGCGGCTACAAGAACACCTGCTAGGAGAAACTTTTTCATGCTAGAAGTGGTCGCGAATGTGGGAGAAGCTATACTCCCAGTCGGCGTTGGCTTTTTTGTGCGGGTTGAAGATATGATCGGGGTCCATGATGTCTTTAGCTTCGCGGAAAATATGAAGCATTTCCGGGCCGTACATCATCTTGAGCCAGGGGCCGCGCACCAGGCCGTCGTTGTGCTCGCCCGATAGTGAGCCGCCGTATTTGAGCACCAGGTTGTTGACTGCCTTCATGGCTGGCAACAGTTTTTTGCGGTCGTTGGGGTCTTCGAGCTTCATCAGGGGAATGACGTGGAAATTGCCGTCGCCCATGTGGCCAGCGATAGTCGCGAACAGCTTGTATTTTTTAATAATTTTACGCAATTTTGGTAGAAATTCCGTGAGATGGGGCGGCGGCACTACGAAGTCGTCGATGAAGGGCGCGGTGTGCTTATCTTTGACTTTGCTTCTAAGCAGCTGAAAACTGTAGCGGCGCATGATCCAGAATTTCTCGGACTTACCTTCGGTGGGATCTTCCTCAAAGCCATTAATTTCGTAGCGGGCACGGTGCTTTTGGAGCTCACTGTGCAGGGCATGGACTTTTTGGCGCACCTCAGCTTCGGTTTCGCCGTTGAATTCAATCATTAAAATTAATTTGGGAACGCCGCGCAGCAGCTGCAGGCCGTCTGGAATCAGCGTAATTAACAGATGAATAAAGCGCTCCCAGCCAAGCATTTTTTTGAAGCTCGGCATAAAACGGATCGATAGGCGCAGCGTGGCATCATCAAAAGACTCAAAAGTAGCCGGCTTGGACTCCAGGACTTTCGGGATGACTTCGCCGAGATCGTCAATATTTTTCATAAATAGGACCAGCAAGCCGGAGTGCGGACGAGCGGGCACCAGTCGAAAGTGAATGTCGGTTACAAAGCCCAGCGTACCTTGGCCGCCGACAATCAGTTTGGTCAGATCGAAGATGCCGGTTTCGCGGTCCCAGACGTCCCACAGATTGTAGCCGGTCGAATTCTTGCTGACGTGAGGCTTGGCGGCCTTAATTTTGTCATAATTGCCATCCACCAGAATGAAAAGCTTGCGATAGACCTCGCCTTCGAAGTCCTTTTGCTTCATTTTTTTGTCGAGTTCGGCCTTTTTAAGCGGTTTGACAGTGCGTTCCACGCCATCGGCGAAGACAAATTTCAGCTCGGTGACGAAGTCTTCGGTTTTGCCGAATTCCAGCGATTTCTCGCCGCCGGAGTTATTGTTGACCATACCGCCGATGCTAGCCAGATCGCGCGAGGCCGGGTAGCTCGGCATCAGGGCACCGTGCTTGAGGGTTTCGGGCTCGAAGTCGCGGTAAAAAACGCCGGGCTGGGCTTGGGCCGAGCTGGCTGTTACTTTCTCGATTTTCTTAAAGTGCGCCAAAAAGTCCACGATAATCGAATCGTTAATGGCGCCGCCGGACATACAGGTGCCAGCGCTGCGGGCCGTCAGACTGAGGTGCGGCTTGGTCTTCTTTTTAGCCGCGACCAGTTTGACTAGCCTTTCAACATCTTCGCCGCCGGTGGGCTTAACCACCAGAGTGGGGCGCAGCTCGAACATCGAAGCGTCGTGGCTGTACAGATCCAGGGTAGCGGGAGCGTCGTCGCACTCGCCCTTAAAGCCAGCTTTTTGCAGACCATTTACGATTTCATCCATCTTCTAAAGCTTAAGGGGTTTGGGGCAGGAAAAGCAAGCTTTGCTACACTAAAGCGAAGATGAAGATTGCCATAGTCGGTCCCACCCATCCCTACAAAGGCGGCATCGCGC
>DATCFR010000042.1:0-4356 GCA_036509405.1 Saccharimonadales bacterium (SeqCode) | reverse complement strand
CGACGTCGATCCCGGTTCACCGGCCGCTCGCGCCGGCTTGCAGCCGGAAGATGAGGTGAACGATATCGGTCTGCCAAATCACAGCCCGGTGGCCATTACTGGACCCGATCAGCTGCGCGCTGTCACGAAAGAGTTTGCTGGCAAAGCGGTTACCGTTTATTATTCCCGGGCTAGTCAGGACCATGAGGCGCGGGCCACGCTGCTGAGCAAGCAAATTGTTGATGCCAGTCAGAAGACCGATAACCCCAAGGGCTACCTCGGCGTTGTACCGACGCAACAGACGATTCAGCGCTCGACATGGTCGGCGCCGATCGTGGCAGTCGGCCTCAGCGCGCAGGTGACGGCCTTAACCTTTCAGGGGTTGGGGCACGCTTTGGCCGGACTCGGCAGCCTGATCGCCGGCCTGGTGACGGGCAATACTACGGCGCGCCAGCATGGCCAAACCACGGCCACGGCCCAGGTTTCAGGCCCGGTCGGCATCTTCTTTATTATGAAAACTGGCAGCCTGCTGGGCTACCAATTCATGCTGTTTATTATCGCCTTGATAGCCCTGACGCTTGGCATCATGAACATTTTGCCGATCCCGGCGCTGGACGGTGGCCGGTTATGGCTGATGCTTGCTAGCCGCGCTCTTAAGCGGCCGCTGTCGCCGG
The DNA here is from genome assembly GCA_036509405.1 of Saccharimonadales bacterium (SeqCode). Taxonomy (GTDB): domain Bacteria; phylum Patescibacteriota; class Saccharimonadia; order Saccharimonadales; family UBA4665; genus DATCFR01. The sequence goes on along the minus strand of DATCFR010000042.1, from coordinate 3,703 downwards.
CCCGTGAAGAGACCATCAATGCCGCCGGTTTTCTGGTGCTGATCACCCTGATTGTGTTGATTACCGTGGTGGATGTTCATCGGTTCTTATAGCTATGAAAACCGCTCCAGCTAAGCCAGCACCTGAAAAGCCGCCAGCCTCAGCCCAAGCGGCCGTTCCACGCGTGCCGTGGCATCCATGGTGGGGTGTGCTGTTCGTGCTGCTGACTTTTTACATATCCCAGCTTTTTGGTGGTTTGCTGATTTCGGTCTATCCCTGGCTGAAAGGGTGGTCGAGTGCTCGAGCTACAGATTGGCTCAATAATGCGGTAACTGCGCAGTTTGCGTTCGTGCTGCTGGCCGAGAGCCTGGCGATCGGCGCGGTTTACCTGTTCCTCAAGCGGCGCAATCTAAGCCTCAAAATTATCGGCCTGAGGCGACCGCACTGGCTTGACCTGGGCTATGGAATGGCAGCAGTACCGCCGTACTACGTGCTGTATTTTTTGACGGTTGGCGTAGTGAGCTCGCTGGTGCACAGTTTGAACGTTAATCAGCAGCAGCAAATTGGCTTCAATAATGTGCAGGGCGGGGGGCAGCTGCTCATGACCTTTATTAGCCTGGTGGTGCTGCCGCCGCTGGCCGAAGAAATCCTGGTGCGCGGCTTTCTGTACAGCAGCCTTAAAAAAGCTATGCCAACGATCTGGGCGGTGCTGCTGACCAGCGGCCTCTTCGCAGCCGCCCACTTACCGGAAGGCGGCGCGGCCGGACCACTCTACATCGCGGCGCTCGACACCTTCGTGCTTAGCCTAGTGCTTATCTATTTGCGCGAAAAAACCGGCAGCCTGTGGGCCTCGATCACCTTGCATGCCTTCAAAAACGGCATTGCCTTCACGGCCCTATTTGCATTACACGCTAGATAATGCTTTTAATTCACGCAAATATCCATATAGTTTAAGATAGGATATACATATGAAACGAGTGGTTATAAAGCTTAGTTCTGGATTGCTGGTCAGTAACGGCGTGATTCAACATCAATGGTTGGAGGCTCTGGGACGCCTGATTGCGGACCTCCAGAGAGACGGTCACGATCTTTGGCTCGTTACGTCAGGCGCCGCCGCGCTTATCAAACAAGAAGGCAAGAGTGCTACCACCGAGCAGGCTATTATCGAGGGCCAACGCAAGCTTTTCGCATTGTACGAAGAGGCGTTTTTCAAAGCCGGCCTACAAGTGGCTGAGGTGCTGGTAGCCAAAGAAGACTTTGTTCATCGAAAAAGCTATTTGGAGATTCGCGATAATTTTAATGACTTGGCTAAAAGACAGGTAGTTGTACTGATCAATGATCGTTATCAGACCAAAAGTTCAGTTCAGCAACAGTTCAGCGACAATGATGAAATAGCAGGGTTAATTGGTTCGTTGATTGATGCGCAACGAGTCATTCTGGCAAGCACGGTTGCCGGTGTATTAAAGCCGGACAGGACAGTTATCAACGAAGTAGAGTTCGGCGATAAGAGCTGGACTCGGTACGTTACCAAAAAGACATCTGAGCATGGCAAGGGTGGGATGCTACTTAAATGTATTGCCGCTGAGCACAATTCGCAAAGGGGCTTGGAGACGATTATTTGTGACGGGTCGACGATAGAAAATATTCGGCAGGCGGTGCTTGGTAAGCGACTCGGAACCCGATTCGGTGCCGATAGGCGGATTGCCGCTAGAAAACGATGGATCTTGGATAAAAAAGACTTCAGCCGAGGTGTGATTCAGATTGACGATGGTTTAGCGCAAGTGATTGAAGAAGGCAAGGCGGTCAGTCTTTTAACGGTAGGAATTACTTCGATCGATGGCGAATTTTTCGAACATGATATTGTTGCCATTAAGCACGGTACTAAAATAATCGGCTATGGCGAGACTGCTCTAGACGCTACAGCGACACAGAAAGCTCTCGACCAGAAAGTAAGCAGACTGCTTGTGCATTATGATAAGTATGCGAGGATAAGAGGATGAAGACGGTTGCGATTATTGGTTTTGGGACAATGGGGCGAGCTATTGCTAAGACACTTGACGATAGTTACAAAATTATAGAGCTGGATAGAGGTGACGATCTGAGCCGAATCAATGGCGCTGATTTTGTTATCCTGGCAGTGAAGCCACAGGCTTTTAGCGAGCTGAGTGAGGCAATTCGTCCGTTTCTGGATCAACAGCTAGTCATATCCATTATGGCGGGTATTCAATGCCGGCGGATAAGAGAGGGCCTAGGTATCCGGTCACTAGTACGTACCATGCCAAACCTTGGCGTCGCGACAGGCTCGAGTGTTACGGGAGCCTACGTTTTTGGCGAAGCCGACAAGGCCGTCGTAGCCGATTTACTGGAGCACTGGGGAAGAACAATTTGGCTGGAAAAAGAGAGTGATTTTGACGGTTTTACGGCGGTTGCCGGTTGCGGCCCGGCATATTTCTTCGAGCTGACCTATCAACTACAAAATGCTAGTGAAAAACTAGGTTTTAAAAAAGAACTGGCGCGGCAAATTGCCAATGCTACGCTGGCTAGCGCTGCTTCGGCGCTCGCCAACGAGTCAGCTGCCGAGAAAGTCGCTCAGGTTGCCAGCAAAGGCGGTGCCACTGAAGCAGCACTGAAGGTGCTCGACGAACACCAATACGGTCAAATAATAGATCAAGCGGTACAGGCTGCTCGGATACGATCCCAGGAGCTATCAGATGGATGATAAGCAAATTATTGGCGCAGTGCTGAATGCCAAGCATAGTCTCGCGGGGCGTACGGCGGTGGAGAGGACCCAGCTGCTAAAAGCCATTGTCGCTCAACTTAAGCTCGACAAGCAGAGCATATTGGATGTAAATGCCAGGGATGTACAAGTAGCCCAAGGCAAGCTTCATGACTCTGATGTTGACCGTATGACCCTAACTTCAGTGCGCTATGACGACATGGTGCGTTCTGTTGAGCAGATCAGCGAGCTAGAAGATATTATTGGCCAGCGCTATGATAAAAAACACCAATCCTCGGGTATTAGTACCTCGAAAATGCGTGTTCCGATCGGTATCATATTGATGATCTACGAAAGCCGGCCTAACGTTACGATTGATGCCGCCGCGTTAGCCATTAGGACCGGTAACGCGATTATCCTTAAAGGTGGTAAAGAAGTTGCCGCCACCAATCAGGCGTTGCACCAGAGCCTTGCAAAAGCTATGAGACAACGCGGCTACCCGGAAGCAAGCGTCATAGTCATTACTGATCAAGCTAGGGAGATGACACAAAAATTATTAAAGCATGACGATGCCATTGACTTAGTTATTCCAAGAGGAAGCCGCAAACTTCTCGAATTCGTGCAAGCTAATACGGTGATTCCTACTTTGCTGCATCTAGAGGGCAATTGTCACATCTACATTGACGCCAAAGCCGATCCGGCCATGGCTATTAAGCTGTCATTAGACGCGAAAACTCAACGCTTCGGTACGTGCAACACTGCCGAAAGTATCCTGATTCACAAGACTATCGCCCAAAAGATTATTCCTGAGCTTGGTGCCAAACTTGATGATAAGAACGTTGAAATACGGGGCGACCAAGTGGTCTGCGAATTATTTAAAGACGCCAAACCGGCAACTGAGGCTGACTGGTCAAATGAATACCTGGCACCAATTGTCTCGATGAAAGTCGTGAATGATCTGGGCGAAGCCATCACGCACATTAACACCTATGGCTCGGGTCACACCGA
>DATCFR010000041.1:0-8194 GCA_036509405.1 Saccharimonadales bacterium (SeqCode) | reverse complement strand
AGCGGCTGGCGCCGAAGCCACAGTACCGTCCAGTTGCAATTCCGGCGCGTAGGCAGCAGCGTCGCTGGCGCTAAACAGGGCGGAATTGCCACCTTGGGAGTGCCCCCAGATCACAAAAGTTGTACCGGCTTGGGATTGCGGCAAATTCCGGGCTGCCCGCACGCTATTCAACACGTCGTGCGCCTCATCACCGCCAACCAGATAGCCCTGCGTCCCGGCAGTGCCGAAGCCGGCATAGTCGGTAGCCGTTACCACCCAGCCCTTTTCGAGCATGCTGCTGACCCAGGCAATGTCCGATACCGGATTGCTGGTGCGCGATGGCGCGCAGGCGTCACCCAGCCCTAGTGTGCCATGCGCCCAGGCCACCACCGGCCGGGGTGAACCGGCCTTGGAGTTATTCGGAATAAAGACCATGCCCGACGAAAAGGTGTAGCTGCCATTGGCGTGCTGCGTGCGGTACAAAATCCGCGTGCCGCTGCCGCCGGCTATCGTGACCCCGAGCGGCTCCTGCCTGACTACCTGGCCAAGCGGCCCTTTAGCCGGCAAATTTTGCGTGTTATAAAACGGCTGCAGCTTGGCTTGCTGCATAGACGAGCGAACTTCGACGAAAGCGGTCCAAACGGCCACCAGCGCGATAATCGCCAGCAGTCCAATCAAGAAATGCTTGAGGTGATGGTGACGCGCCCAAAAACGCTTCGATTGTTTAGGTGCCTTCTTGCCGGCCATGTGCTGATTCTAGCACGAAACCGCTTATGCCTGTCTGCTCAGCCTTGCGCGCCTTGCAGGATACTCCTTGGGCGAAGGCCGACTAAATTCCGGCGACCTTGAACTTCTTTAATAGGCTCAGTCTCCGCGATAGCTTCTAGATCATCGACTGATATAACCTCGTCCATGCCGTAAACCTCTTTCAGGCGATCAATGGTTAGAGTCATTTCTTCCGCTAGCTCGGTCGTATCACCTGACTCTTGGTGCCGCGCGAACGGTGTTATATAGGCTGCCATGTGCTCGTTTTGCTTGAAGTTGGACTGGAGGTTTGCGTAGCTGCTACTAATATCTCTCAAGCCGTTTTCTTTCATATAGTTCATAAACCAGGCATCAAATCCTTTGGCGATTGCTTGACCGTCATCACCCGACAAAAGGCCACGGCCTAAGAAGTAAATTTTCTCTAAGGTATGGCCGAATTGACTTGGATCGCGGTATGAGAGACTACGGAGTTCGACTCTAGCGCGGTCAATCGGCCACTGGCTATTTCGGTTGGCCGTGAAGCTTACACCGGCTACGCCTCTCGAGTGCCATTTTTGGCTAACTTCAGAAGAGGTAGTTATGGTTTCCTCGGTGCCACGGGTAAGCCGTTCAGGCGAAGCGCCGCCGGTCAGTTCAACAGCCCGCAGCATTCGTATTAGTCGGTGATGTCTGATCGAACCTGTGCGTACATCGGTGCTCATGCCAATATTAACGTGAGCCGAGACGTCAGTTTCGGCGGCGCGGCTTGGCAGCACGCCGGCCCGGACGAGGCCTTTAGTTGCGATTGCCAAAGCTAGAGGGTGCTGGCTGGCGGGGGATTGCGTTTCATATAAACCGTCCTGCAGGTCGGCCGTGTAGCCTAAGCGGAATAACTGCGCGACGCAATCAAATACCGGCTGAGTTCCATAAGTCGTCTCCCGCCCTCGCAAAGACTTCAAGGCAGGCATTCGATCAATCGCCCAGGGCATTACCTCTAGTTCGTAACCCAGGGTAAATGACGGATCGCCCAGTTCTTGCGCCTGAGCTGCCACCGCCGCCTCATGTGGCGTTATAAAGCCGTCGCTGCCAAGCTTTCTGAGCGCTTCAATCATCCATATATTATAACACTGAAATACTTGATATGCAAAGATACATTAAAAGATGAGAGGTGGTAAAATCAATAGCAGTATGGACCAATTCGGATTATCCCAAAAAGTTGTCATCGTCGATGACAACGCCAATCTGGCCGAGATTTATAAAACCCGGCTTGAGCTGCTCGGCTACACCTGTTTCGTGGCCTACGACGGCGTCGAAGCGCTGGCCTTAATTCACAAAGAACTGCCGGACTTGGTGCTGCTCGACCTCATGGTGCCAAAAATCGCCGGTGACCAAATCCTGGAAACTATGCGCAAAAGCGACTGGGGTAAGAATATCAAAGTAGCGATTATTTCCAACTTGAACGAAGCTGACGCTCCAGCCGGCCTGCGCGACCAAGGCATCGAGGCCTACGCCGTCAAAGCAAATTTATCGAATGATCAGCTCGACCAGCTCGTTGACAGCATCCTCAAACCCCCCGGCCAAACAGAAGACATCAGCCTGGAAGCGCCAGCGGCCTAGCGCGCCGGGTGTAGAATTAGTACATAAGTTAAACGGAGGAATGCCGCGTGACGATTCAAGAGTTATTTATCATGTCTAATCAGGCCTTGCAAAAGGTGGTGGCGCAAATCAAAGACGAGCAATGGGAACTCATGATGCCGCCCGGAAGCTCACGCCAGCCGACCAACCTCAAAGATGCCATACGGTATCATACTTACGATGATGCGTGGGTGCCGGACGTGTTGGCTGGCAAGACCAAGGAAGAAGTCGGTGACCAATATGAAGCCTTGCGCACCAATGACGATGTGCAGGCCAACTACGTCAAATATAATGAGCGCGCCAACAATGCTGTGCGCGATTTTACAGAACTTGACCGTGTTACGCACCTCTCTTATGGCGATTTTCCGGCCCGGGATTACCTGCAACATATTATTAGCTTCCGAGCGTTTCGCTCGTACGACATCGCTAAGCTGATTGGCGTGGACACCAGTATGGACGATGACTTCGTCCAGGCGCTTTTAGATGAATTTAGCCCGGTTATCGAGAGCTACCGCCAAATGGGCGTCTTCCCGCCGGCCGTGAAAGTGCCCGATGATGCCAGCCCGCAGACCAAGCTGCTCGGCATGGTCGGCCGCGCATAATTGATACCCGCTCCCTTGGCTGGCCAAGTCTTGCCGCCTAGTGAAACCTCAAGTAGCAAAGCGGCTTATTTTGAGCTGGTAACCCAGACTTGAGCCACCTGCTGGCCAGAATCAGACATGATATTGGTGTTGTCATTATTGCGCAGCCAGACTTTGCCTGATTGGGTTGGCGTAAAATTCTTGAGTGTGTTGCCTGGCTCGAAAAAGCCTGCATTGGTGATGCCGCCCGGTCCTCCTGCCGGTGCTCCGACGCTAATGCTTTGCTCGGCTACCTGGGGCGGAGTGCTGCCCACAAAACCGATCATCGATAAAACATTGGCGTTCGCATCAATCTTATAGCCGCCCGGATAGGTAGCAAGGCCGTTTGCGTCGGAGTAGGGAAAGAGCTGCGGATTCCCCGACCATTTGCCGTCGTCACTTGTCGTAACCCACATGTGCTGCCCGGCGGCTACCTGCAAGCCTGTGTCCACCCAGTCTACCTGGGCACTGACGGTGACTTGCTTCTGACTCTGAATTGCTTGTCCAGCCACAGCTATTTCTTGAGCGATGCTAGGATCACGCCAAGCACCGGAACTTGAGCTGCTGCTTGAGGAAGATTGAGGTGTCGACGATTTTCCTGTGCCGGGTCTGTTCGCATAGGCGTACCACCCGAGAGCAATCATGGCTACCACTACTGCCGCGACCACTATGACCTCAACGGCGAAGCCCTGTTCATTTTTCTTTATTGGTGTCATTTGATTTCCTTTTGATGTTATTGCTTATGCTTAAGAATAGCCTAAAATTGTTAGCTATTCAAAATAAGAAGAATTGTAGTATGCCTTCATCGAGCAGCCAGGGTAACATAGCCGAAGCTTATGCTTGCATCTGGCGGGTAAAGGTAGTAATTTCAGTGCATGGCAAATCCTTGGGAGATACAACCGGGCGTAGGCGCGCGCATTCTGGAAGGCTTGGGCGAAGATGTACGGCTGCGTGCCCAGTTAGGTCCACCGACAGCACAGCTCGAAGCCGAAGCTATCGAGGCCAGGACTGCTGTGGGGGCCATAATTAACTACGGGTATGAGAAAACTGTCGCCGATCTTGGCGTAGTTACTGCCAGGCCGCTAGTGGACCGACTGCTGCGCGAGCAGCAAAGACATTTAGCGAAAGCTCAGGCGGGAGCCGTCCTACTTCAGAGGATAAAGGACCTCGAAGGTAGAACCCATTTGCAAAAGGCCTCGGACCAGAGACGTGATGACTTACGGGTTCGCATGGTAGCCCTTGTCCCATACGCAGTGGAGCGGCATTACGAGGAGGGCTGGTTTAATGAACGCACATCGAAAACCCTACAGCCCGGCGAGGAGCTTGAAGGTTGTTTAAGGGATTTGCTCGACGATTCAATTATAAGCGCTCCGACTGTCGGCGGTCGGCTTACCATGGAATCAGAGCGTGTATTCTCGTGGCAATCCAGGACAGTTACTGGATTGGTATCGCCCGAAACAGGTGAACCGCAAGTAGAGCTTGAAGTCCTAGCCAGGCGTGGCCACCCCCTCCATCACGCATAAAACAGATAATTTTCACTGCAAGTTCGTAAGAGCTGGTTTAAACTGGTAATAATAACGTAATGCAGGGGGTATGTATGGCGGTACAAAAGTTCGCGACTCATCTATGGTTCGATAGTCAGGCCGAGGCAGCGGCCAAGTTGTATACCGGCTTGTTCGAGGACTCCAGCGTCGATAAGGTCGTGCGTGCGCCGGAAGGCATTCCCGGGACCAAGGCCGGCGCTGTTTTTATTGTTGAGCTGACCATCATGGGCCAGCAGTATATCTTCCTGAATGGCGGCCCGCAGTTTCCGTTCAACTCGCAGGTCTCGCTGTACGTGCTCTGCGATGGCCAGGCCGACGTCGACAAATACTGGGATGCCCTGCTGGCGGACGGTGGTAAACCCGTGCAATGCGGCTGGCTGACCGATAAGTTCGGCCTATCTTGGCAGATTATTCCCAAGCAACTGGAAGAGCTAATGGGCAGCGACGACGCCGCGACCGCCAAGCGCGTCACCGATGCCATGCTCAAGATGATCAAAATCGACGTGGCCGGCCTGGAACGGGCCGCGAAAGGCGAATAATAAGGAGGCAAATATGGATAACGACGACAACCAACAATCAGCAGATGACGCCCTGGAGCCCCAGAATGACATCTTTGATCCGACCCGCACCGAAGAGAAACTAGCCGAGGACGGCAGGCCACCAGCCGCCCCGGCCGATGACACGCGCTCAACCGCGCCTATAGATGCGCCGTCGACCGATGACGGCATTGATTCCGACGAACTGTATCAAGAAGGGCTCGGCGGAGCCACCAATGCTGACGACGAAACAGTTGTCCCCGACGAAGAACCACAGCCCCTTGAGCCCGAAGACTGATCGTCCACTGCAGCCCCTAAGCAGCTCCCCACTTCCAATTGCGGATTTCCGGCATATCGACCCCGTTTTTATCGATATACTGTCGGTGCTCAATCAGTTTCTTCTCCATCGCTTGTTTTAAGTAAGTGCCTTTTGTGCCCAGTTGCGGCAGGCGATTAATGGTGTCAATCACTAAATTAAAGCGATCAATATTATTGAGGACCGTCATATCAAACGCAGTCGTGATGGTGCCTTCTTCCTTGTAGCCCCGGACGTGCATGTCCTTGTTATTGCGTTTATACGCCAAGCGGTGAATCAACCACGGGTAGCCATGAAAGGCAAAAATAATGTGCTTGTCCTTAGTGAAGATCGAGTCATAGTCGGCGTCGCTTAAACCATGCGGGCTCTCCGTGTCTGGTTGCAGCTTGGTGATGTCGACCACATTGACCACGCGGACTTTCAGGTCGGGTACATGCTCACGCAATATCGAAACGGCTGCCAGTGTTTCCATGGTTGGCACGTCGCCGGCGCAAGCCATCACGACATCCGGTTCGCTGTCTTGGTCGTTACTGGCCCACTGCCAGATGCCAATGCCTTGCGTGCAGTGCTCTACGGCCTGCTCCATGGTCAGGAATTGCGGCGCTTCCTCGTGCTTGCCGCAAATGACCAGGTTCACGTAGTTCACGCTGCGCAGGCAATGATCCATGGTCGAAAGCAGGCAATTGGCGTCGGGCGGCAAATAGACGCGAATAGTGGCCGCCTTTTTATTTAAGACGTGGTCGATGAAGCCAGGGTCCTGATGTGTGAAACCATTATGATCTTGGCGCCAGACATGTGAAGTCAGCAAGTAATTTAAAGAGGCAATATCCGCCCGCCAGGGCAATTCGGCCGACATCTTCAACCACTTGGCGTGCTGGGTGAACATAGAGTCGACAATTCGGATAAAGGCTTCGTAGCTATGCAGTACTCCGTGCCGCCCGGTTAAGAGATAGCCCTCCAGCCAGCCCTCATTCTGATGCTCGCTGAGCATGGAATCCATCACCCGGCCCTCGGGGGCTAGAAATTCATCAGTGGCTTTGGTGATGCCCGTCCATTGGCGGTTGGTGGCCTCAAAAACGGCTTCCAAACGATTGGAAATAGTCTCATCGGGGCTGAAGATGCGGAAGTTGCGTTGCCGCTCGTTGAGCTTGATGACATCGCGCAGTTAGGGCCCCAGGGCGTGCATGCTGCGGGTTTGGACGGCGGTTGGCGCGGGCACGGCGACAGCATAGTCGCGGAAGTCCGGCATATCGAGCTTGCGCAGCAGCTTGCCACCGTTGGCATGCGGATTGGCGCCCATCCGGCGCTCGCCCTTCGGTGCCAGTTCGGCCAGCTCGGTTTTGAGTTTGCCACCGTCGTCAAACAGCTCTTCCGGACGGTAGCTTCTTAACCAGTCTTCCAGCTGTTTGAGGTGTTCGGCCGGTGCCGTGGCCGAGACGGCTAAGGGCACTTGATGCGACCGGAAACTGCCTTCGATTGGCAGACCGTCAATTGTTTTGGGGCCGGTCCAGCCTTTGGGCGAATTAAAGACTATCATCGGCCAGCGAGGGCGTTCAAAGGTCTTGTGTTTTTGAGCGGCGCTTCTTATCTGTCGTATCTCGGCCATAGCTTTATCCATGACCGAAGCCATACGTTGGTGCATTTTTTCGGGATCATCGCCCTCCACGAAGTAGGGCTTCCAGCCATACCCAAGGAATAGTTTCTCTAATTCGTCATGGCTGATGCGGGCCAGCACGGTAGGGTTGGAAATCTTGTAGCCATTGAGATGCAGGATAGGCAAGACGATGCCATCCGTCAGCGGGTTTAGGAACTTATTGGAATGCCAGGCGGTTGCCAGCGGACCGGTTTCGGCCTCGCCGTCGCCGACCACGCAGGCCACCACTAGGTCTGGGTTGTCGAACACCGCGCCGAACGCGTGGCTCAACGAATAACCAAGCTCGCCACCTTCATGAATCGAACCGGGCGTTTGCGGCGAAACGTGGCTGGAAATGCCGCCCGGAAACGAAAACTGCTGGAATAATTTTTTTAGTCCGGCCTCGTCTTGGCTGATGCTAGGATAGACCTCGCTGTAGGTGCCCTCAAGGTAGACATTGCCAACCAGAGCCGGGCCGCCGTGCCCGGGGCCAGAAATATAAATCATGTCGAGATCGTGCTTATTGATAATTCGATTAAGGTGCACGTAGATGAAGTTTTGGCCCGGCGTAGTTCCCCAGTGGCCGAGCAGCAGCTTTTTAACGTGGCTCAGTTCAAGCGGTTGGCGCAGCAGGGGATTGTCGCACAGGTAAATTTGGCCGACCGAGAGATAGTTCGCGGCTCGCCAGTAAGCATTCATTTTTTTCAGCAAGACGGAGTTTAGCGGCTTATTGCTGGTTCTCATGGCCATTCCCTTGTTTATTAACGAGCTGCCAGGTATCCCGAGCAATCGTTACTGATTCATCGGTATGAATGACCCGGACTTTCACCCGGCCGCTATCAGCGGAAATTATCTCGTCATGAGCGGCGTTGCGGGAGGCGTCAATTGTAATGCCCAAAAACTCCAAGCCCTGGCAAATTCGGGCACGGACTTGGGGCGCGTTTTCGCCCATACCGCCGGTGAATACCAGCGTGTCAAGGCCGCCTAGAGCTGCCGCTAAGCCGCCGATACTTTTTTTAACCTGGTAACAGAAGAGCTCAATCGCGTCTTTAGCGCGGTCATCCTCGGCCTCATGCTTCAGCAATTCCTCCATGCTTGATGATGTCTCGGAAAGACCCAGTAGTCCTGATTGAAAGTTTACCAATTCATTGTAGCCAGCGGCATCCATGTTCTCGCAAGTGGCTAAA
>DATCFR010000040.1:0-6297 GCA_036509405.1 Saccharimonadales bacterium (SeqCode) | reverse complement strand
ATCGGGCTTAAAGAGGGCAAAGACTACAAAGAAATAGTGCCATTGCTAGCGCCATTTGCCAGCCGCGTTATTACCACGACTTTCAAAACCTTGCAGGACCTGCCTGTGGCCTCAATGGACCCCGAAATCCTGGCCGAAGCTTTTCGGGCCCAGGGAGTTGCTAGCGTAGAAAATATTCCCGACAATCAGTCGGCTTTCCAGGCCTTACTGGCGGCTCCCGAAGCCGTCTGCGTGATCACCGGCTCGTTTTACTTACTGGGGCAAATACGAAATAATGAGGACATAGTATGATTCGTCTCATCGCAGCCATCGATCGCAAGCGCGGCCTCGCCAAACACGGCATACTGCCGTGGTATATTCCCGAAGATGAGCAATATTTCACCGACCAAACCAAAACCCACGGCGGCAATGTCCTGACCGGCAGCGTGACCTTCAAAGAAACCTACAAAGGCAAACCGCTCGCGGCGCGCCAAAACTTTATTCTGACGCACGAAACTACACCGATTGAAGGTGTTACGCTGGTGCACAACCTCGAACAGTTTTTGAAAGATTTTGCCGACAAAGACCTCTGGGTGGCCGGCGGTGCCGGTGTTTTCGAAGCCGTTCTGCAAGCCGGCTGGGCCGACGAGATCTACCTCACGCACATCGATGCCGACTTTCGCTGCGACCAGTTCTTCCCGGAGTACGAAGACAAGTTCAAGCTCGCCGATCCGGGCGAGCCGCGCGAGCAGAACGGCTTCCACTTCCGCTACGCTCGCTACACCTTAAACGTTTGATAGATCAAAGTCTGGTATGATGAGGCCATGAATTTATCCGAGGCTGAGACGCGCCTGCTGAAATTGATCAACGTTGCTTCCGAAAACGACCCGCTCAGACCGGAATTTCCGGCAGACAATCCCAAATTCCCGGCAACGCCGACCTACCAAATAGACGTGCCGGGGTTTTCGGACGTTTGGCTAAAAGACGAAAGCCATAACCCGACCGGTACCCACAAAGACCGGATGGCTTGGGAAATCATTGTCACGTATCGGGATTTTCTGCTGGCTAAAGAGCGGGGGCAGGTCAGCGGTCCGCTGCCGGCTATGTCAATTATTTCTTCCGGCTCAGCCGCCATCGCTATTCAAACCCAACTGCACAAATATCATTTGCCGAACCTGAAAGTATTAATCGATCCCAAAGCCGATCTGACCAATTTGCCGATTATGAAGCAGCTCGGCTGCGAAATCTATGAGACTGATCTCGCCAAAAAGCCACTCAACTGGAAGGAGATTCTGGAGTTGACGGATAATCCAAACGGCACCGATATAACCTCTAGCGAGGCACTGAACCCAACGACCCGTTTTTATGACTGGTTGAGTTACGAGATTATTAATTCTTCGCCGGATTACTGCTTTATACCGTTCGGTACTGGCCATTTGTTCGAGAATATCCTGAATATTAATAAGAAAGAAGTATCGACTCGCCGTCATGACCCTCGGTTTAAGGGTGACGTTAGGAAGCTCAGGCATTGTAACTTCATGGGCGCTACCACTAACAATCCGGAGTCTAAGGCCGAGAAGCTGTATTCGCCGCATTTACCGTTTTCGCATTTTGATGAGCAGTGGATGCGGCTCTACCGGCAAGCTGGCTTTTGCGGCCCGGAATCCAATGTATACGCCCTGGAAGAGAAGTTTTTGGATGCAGCCATCGACCTGGCCGCCAAATTAAAAATTAATGCCGAACCTTCAGGCATTGCTGGCTTGGCGTTGCTGCTTCAGCTTAGAGACAAAATCCCGAAGGACAAAAAGATTCTCGTAGTCAACACCGGCAAGACCAAATCTCCCGCAGCGAAACGGCGGTTTGGGCTTAGACGTCGGCCAAGCCGCTAGACACTAATATTTGCGGATAACAAGTCCTATTACTATGCCAAGCTCGATAATAAACAGGGGTATGTAGGTGAATATCAGCGGCTTTTCTTTGTGCTTGATGCCAAAAACGGAAAATATGCCGCATTGCAGCGTGTAAAACGCCCAGGTGATCAGCGATACACCCGCCAGGCTTTTGGCATGCCACACCGTGAACAGCTGTGGCAGCGTCACCAGCGGCATGCACAGCCCAATAACCATCGTCGCCTTATCCAGGTTTTTGTTTTTACCTTTAGTGGTATACATGCTTTGTCAGTATAGCAAAAGTCGCCCTAGACGATTTTTATAGATGATTTAAGCACGATTTTCTCGATCGGCTGCACGACGAGCTCTTCGGCTGGGAAAAGAACCTGTAGCAGGTTGTCCACGGACTGCTCAACTGTAAATCGGTTGGCCGCTCTGCGCCTTACTTTATCGGGCAAAGGGCCGTTGGCTATGGCCTGGTTTATACCTTCGGCGAGAGCCTGCGCGTCATCTGGTTTGACCAAGATAACGCCACCGCAATCGGTCTCCGGCAAGCCGCCATCATCAGAAGCGACCACCCAGCAACCGGAGTGCTGGGCCTCGATCGACACGATACCAAAGGTTTCATGCCAGTATTGGCTGTTGGATGGCATGACGACTATGTCGTGCACCGCCATAAGTTCGGCCATGGCCGCCGGTGTTTTGCAGGCCGGAATAACGGTCAGATTGGGGTGAGCGTTGACGAGTGAGTGGATTATTTTTCCTTCCGGCTTGTCCGAGCCGGCTGTAGTAACCGCAAAAACTAAGTTGGGATGTTTCTTGATGCTGCTGATATGAAGGGTTTCAAGGAAAGTGTAAATTCCCTTTTGGGCGCTTAGCCGGCCCGCGAAGAGAATGCGAATAGTTTTACCATTATTTGGCTTGCGCACCTGGGTCGCGAAGCACGGTTCGGCGAATGGAAATGCGATGTGCGTGTCCGCCAGATCACGATGAACGTGCCCAGCCCAAAGCTGCGCGGCATATTTACTGGTGGCAATCAGTGTGCGTCCTCCCAGCAGTTTTGGTACTGCCAGCCAGTCCTTTTCAATTGGGGGCGGGGGAATGTGCATGATTATAAAGGCCGGCAATTTGGTTTGGATGACACTTGCGCCGTTCACGAACACTACCGTCCCATCCAGGTTTGCGATCTCAGCCTGCGACTCCAGGGCCAAAAACGGAATATCGATAAATTCGTTCCGGCCGTCCTTCAGGCCGAGACCGATTGTGACGACTTGGGCGGCGATGCCGCGCCGGATTAACTCCCTGACTTGCCCGATTGTATAGTTCTCCGAGCCGCCGGTTCCGGCTAGCAGTCTGGTGCCGGGCGGCCACACGAAACTAATCATGCAGCACCCGTATCAGCAGGCCTTCGTTAGGTCGCAGCGCCAGCTGCTGGCCAATCGTCTCGCCGTCCCGGTCCAGATAGGTCGACAGCTCAACCACGCCTTCAAAGCCCTTCATGGTGCTGTGATGCGTTTCATCGGAAAAATTCAGCAGTACCAGCAATTTGTCCTTGCCCAGGCTGCGCTCATAGCTGTATATCGTCGCGATATTAGAGGTCGAGTGATAATCGCCATTTTTTAAGATTGCTGATTGATTGCGGAAGCGCAGCAAACGCTTATAAAGCGACAGCAAAGACGTCGGCGATTGAGTCTGCGCGGCCACGTTCATTTCCAGATAACCAGGCGAAACCGGCAGCCACGGCTCACCAGTGGTAAAGCCCGCATGTGGAGACGCATCCCAGAGCATGGGCGTTCGCTGGGGATCGCGGCCTCTTCCGGGCTTCGTGAACGGATCGCGCACCTGGTCCGCGGCAATTGGTACGTCCGTCATGCCTAGCTCCTCGCCGTAATACACGAATGCCATGCCCGGCAGTGTCAACAGCATCATGGCTGCCGTCCGGGCGCCGGCGCTGCCGATCCGCGAGGCAATCCGCGATTCGTCGTGATTACCAACCGTATAAATTGGCGTGTAGCCCGGTTTCATGACGGCTTGAAACGAATCAACGAAGCCGCGAAACAGTGAGGCTTTCCAAGGCAGGCGAATGCCCTGGAAATTAAACGGCGCGCTGAGATGCGGATTAACGCCCTGATAATATTGCAAGTAACCCTTAATTTTGTCATCGGTCTCAGGGTGCGCTTCGGTGACCATGAAGCGGTCCTTATACTCGGCTAGCACCTCTGTCATCTCATTGAGTCTGTCGAATAAATGCGGGCCGTTCCGGCTGGACGTATGCTTAAAAGCCCGGTAGTCGGAAAGAGCATGTTTGTTCCGGGGCTCAACCAGCGGATCGTCGCGCAGATCCGGATCCTTCGAAAGCCAATCGACGGCATCAACGCGAAAACCGTCCACCCCCAGATCCAGCCAAAACCTCATCACCGACTTCATGGCCTCCCGAACGGCTGGGTTATCCCAGTTCAAATCCGGCTGTTTTGCCAGGTAGCTGTGTAAATAATATTGATTTGTCGGCTCTGAAAACTGCCATGCCGTGCTGCCGAAAAAGCCCAGCCAATTATTCGGCGGGCTGCCATCAGCTTTGGCGTCACGCCAGACATACCAGTCTCGCTTGGGATTATCGCGCGATGATTTTGATTCGATAAACCAGGGATGCTCGTCAGAAGAGTGGTTCGGCACGAAGTCCAAGAGTACTTTTATGCCGCGTTCATGGGCCGCGCGCACTAGCTTTTTGAAATCGTCCAGATTGCCGAATATCGGATCTATATTGGTGTAGTCGGCGACATCATAGCCAAAATCGGCCATCGGGGAGGTATAAATCGGCGACAGCCAAATAGCGGTCACCCCCAGTGAGTCCGGGCCGCCTCCCAGGTAATCAAGCTTGTCGATTATGCCTTGCAAATTTCCGACGCCGCTGCCGCCGGCATCATAAAAACTTCGGGGATAAATCTGATATACCACCGCACCTTGCAGCCATTCGTGTTGATCTGTCACTACTAGAGTATGGGCGCATACTAACAGATATACTAATTAAGTGGTTATCTTACAGACAACGAGAATCCATAAGCGTAAAATCGTTTCAGTAGTAGTGTACTTGTGAACTGAAGATAGCGTTTTGTGTGTTATGAGCCCTCAATTTATTAAAAAGGCAAAGCTTCTCGGTAAAAATGATGCCGTGCCAAAGGCGAGTCTTATGCGTCAAAAGAGAGCCAGTAAGAACAAAATAACCTATCAGAAAAATCGGATTGCAGAGCTTAAGAAGCTGCTAGTTTACTACAAGGAAATTACCGAGACCGCCAGAGATCCGTTTATCATTTTAGACAAGAAGCTGTGCGTCGTCACGGCTAACGCAGCTTTTTACGGCAAATTTAAAGTTCGTAAAAAGGATACCGAAGGAAAACTCATCTACGAACTCGGTAATTACCAGTGGGACTCCCCGGAACTTCGAGAATTATTGGAAGATATTCTGCCGACACATAAAGTATTCAATAATTACGAAGTCACGCATAATTTCCCCAAACTAGGCTATAAAACGATGCTCTTAAATGCCCGGCAAGTCGACAGCAAACAGCTCATATTACTCGCTATGGAAGACGTTACGGCAAGTACTATGCTTAAAATTGACACGGACGAGATGACCGAGAACTTAGTCAGGCAGCGTGACCAGCTGCAGGCCCTCAATGATGCCAAAGATGAATTTATTTCGCTGGCATCTCACCAGTTGCGCACCCCGGCTACCGCGGTTAAACAATATGTTGGCATGCTGACCCACGACTATGCCGGCAAGGTCACGCCTGACCAAATGAGCATGCTCAACATCGTATATAAAAGCAATGAACGCCAGCTAGAGATCATTGAAGATCTACTCAAAGTAGCCAAAGTCGACGCCGGCAAAGTTTACTTAAAAAAGTCGCTGTACGATATGGTGAAGCAAGTAGAGACAGTCATCAAGGACCAGGCCGTTTTATTTAAGAGCCGGGGACAAACCGTTGTATTGAACAAGCCTGCCAAGCAAATTATTGCCTCCATTGATCAAAAACTTATGCTGATGGTTTTAGAAAACGTATTGGATAATGCCGGCAAGTACTCCGGAGACGGCACGCAAATCACAATTGATATTAAACAGAATGCTGACTGTACCACTGTCTCCATAAAAGATAACGGTGTCGGCATACGTAAAAATGACCGCCAAAAACTATTCAAAAAATTTTCCCGAATCGATAACCAGCTTTCGGCGTCCGTGAAAGGTACCGGCCTCGGCCTGTACTGGGCCAAGAAAATCTTGGATTTACATGACGGCAGCATTGAAGTCACGTCCACCATTAACAAAGGCTCCACTTTTACAGTCAAAACGCCTGTTAGTCCGCGCGCCTTCAGTTAAATTTACAGAGCGTGTTCCCTAAGCGTAGTTTCAACGGCTTTATAACCGACTTGA
>DATCFR010000039.1:0-11668 GCA_036509405.1 Saccharimonadales bacterium (SeqCode) | reverse complement strand
GCTCTGCGTGTTGCTGCTAGAGCATACCTTGCCAGTTATCGCGGCTCTGCTGGCGCCGCGACGGTGCCGCCAGACTGACGGTGCGCGTAATGTCGGCCGCGTAATGCTCAACCTCGGCGCCAACGTCTAGCACTACCAGCTCGTCGGCAGACAAAGCGCCATTGTTGGACACATTATGCATGGTACAAGCTCGCTGGCCGCCGGCCACGATGGGCGAAAAGGCGTGACCTTCGCTGCCGCGCCGGCGGAAACCGCGGCTAATATCGGCCTCTATTTCGTACTCAAACGCGTACGTGCTCAGTTTGGCCGGTCGAGTTACTGCTTTCATAGTGGCAATGGTAACATCGATGGCAGCTTGAATGGCCGCCAATTCGGGCGGCTGCTTAACCATGCGCAAACGGGTTAAGTGCGGACTGACATCAAGGATTTCGAGATCACCCTTGTGCTGCTTTAGCTGCTGTACCAGCGATGCCCGGGCCGGATTCGTATAAAAGCCATAGGTCTCGATGTAGGCCGGCGGCACCACCAGCGTGGCGGCGTGCTTCACCTTTTTGAGCCGTTTGGACAGCTGCTCCCAGCCGGACTTGTTGTCGTAAACCGTCTGAATACCTGAGCGGCGGCTCAGCTCCTCCGCTGACACAGCGCCATCAAAGGCCTCGCGCTGCACCGAGCGAGCCGGCACAATGAGGTATTCTTTGTCCCGCTCCATGACCAGCACGATATCCGGCTCTTCAATGCCCGTCAGATACCAAAAACTGGCGTCCTGGGCAAAATTAAAAGTGCTGTCGCCACCGCGCTGCAACAGCCCGCTAGCCGTCAGCACGATCGGCGCCGTGCCGGTAAACAATTCCCTGAGCCGTTGCCGGTTACCGGCAAAAAACTCGCTCGTAAATCTCGACTCCATAATCAAGCTTCCAGTATAGCAAACCAGGCCAGGGAATGCCTTTGGACTAAAATATAAAATAGACGTATGAGCTAAATAATGTTAGACTTATACAAATGGATCGGTTATTGACTATCGAACGCCCGCTTGCCCCAAAGGAAGCCGGGAAAGTAAAAGCTGCTGCTAAAGCGAGTAAAGAGGCTCTTGCTGGCACGGAGACCGACGAGCACGTAACATTACTGCCTAACTATACCTTCACGTTGCTGTCGAGGTACGACTCTCAAAAGCTGAGCAAAGTGCCAAAATACCACCTTAAGGGTCTGGCTGAGGACGAAACCATCGGCATTGTCCATGAGGCACTGCGGCAAGTTCCGGACGCTTTAAGTGATTTGCCCTTCCCAGTCAGAACAGCTGGCTTCCTGACCGTGCGTACGGCAGTCTTCGTGACATACCACTTAGAGGCCTCTCAAGCCATGAAAGAGCGCGCTGAAATCAAGAAAACTCTAGATAATTTAAATGATTCCACATATTCATCATGGGGTGCCTTCTATCCCCAATTGCCAGTTGCTATTCTAAGTTTCGAAAAGGGCGACCCTCAGGAGCAAGTCTACAGAAACGAAATTTTTGAGGAGTTCAATAAGCATAGACCGGCGGAGATTAATCTGCTGGCCCCCAAACTCGAATTTACATAGATAGAGATTGTTTGATAGCGCGGGCTTTTTGCGACCCAACCGCATCTCTAAGTTCTGCCGGTGAGGCTTGGCTAACACCGCGCATGGAGCCGAACTGGCGTAGCAATTTTTTGCGAGTAGCCGGACCGATGCCGGGAATATCATCCAGCAGACTGGCGGTCTGGCGCTTCAGTTTGAGTACGCTGTGGTAGGTGACAGCAAAGCGGTGGGACTCATCGCGGATACGCTGCAGCAGCTTGATTAGGTTGGTGTTATGCGGCAAATTGACGAGAATAAAATCGTCGCTCTCGGCTGAAAAACCGCCTAATTTATTTAAGCTTAACGTGTTAAGTGTTACGTTTGACTTGGCCTTATGGATGACAATTTGCTCCTCACGTTTGGCCAGGCCGATAAAAGGAATTGTCGTGCAGCCGCAGTCATCGCGTGCCTGGATGGCTGCATCAAGCTGGCCTTTGCCTCCATCAATCACCACTAGGCTGGGCACGCCCCAAGCCTTACGATTCTTTTCGCTGAGCCGGCGCTTCAGTGTTTCATTCATATTGTAGAAATCATTATTGTGATTGATCTTAGTCTTGAATTTGCGGTATTGGGCCTTGTCGCTAACGCCGTTCGTGAACACCACCATGCTGGCTACCACGTCGCTGCCTTGCTGGTGGCTGATGTCATAGCCTTCGATGCGACGCGGAAACGCCTCCATACTTAACAAGTTAACTAATTCGTTGAGGGCGTGGTCTTTGCTGATATCCAGAAATTCTTTGTCACTGAAGATTACCTGTTTGTCGAGGCCTTGCAAGGCAAAAAGCTGGTTGCGCAACTTGGCGGCTTGCTCATACTCCCCTGCCTTGGCGGCCCGCTTCATGTCTCGCTCGAGGTCCTTAATAATTGTCTTACGCTTGCCTTGAATTACGGCGATCAGCTTGCGTAAGTTAGCACGATAATCCTCTAGAGCGGTCTTGCCTTCTTCCAGTCCGGGGTCAAGGCCAAGGTGATAGTGGAGCGTTGCCCGTTTCTGGCCCGGTATGCGCCGGGTAGCGAACGGAAAGACCCGGCGCAACAGCTTAAGCGATTGGCGCACGGCATGCGTGCTGAAATACGGTCCGAAGTAGCGCGCACCGTCATCCAGCGGCCGTCGCGTGGTACCGACTGTGGGATAATCGCTGTCGTAATCGATGCGAATGTAGCTCATAGCCTTGTCGTCGCGCAGCAGGATATTGTAGCGCGGCATGTAACGCCGGATCATTTCGGCCTCTAGGAACAGCGCCTCGAGCTCGCTCTCTACGACCATCCAGTCGACATCGACAATCTCGGCCACCAGTGCCTCGGTTTTGGGATCGCGGGTACGCGACTTCTGAAAATATTGCCGCACTCGGTTGCGCAGAACCGCCGCCTTACCGACATAAATAATCTCCCCAGTGCGGTCCTTATGGAAATACACGCCGGGTGACTTGGGCAGTTCGGCCAGTTTGGCCTCCAAAACTTGGTTCATACTTCTATTTTACTGCAAGATCGAAAGCTTCGATGATGCGCCGGGCCGATTCCAGGGGCGACAGCTGCAAACTGTCCAGAATAATACTGGACGGGTAGTCGATGGTAACACGAAAGACGTGTGCTGGTAGCTTGCGATCCAGATGTTCGGTGGTAGCGGGTTTGCGCAGGCGTACGCGCGATTCGTTGGTGATGCGCTCATAGAGCGTGGCGTCAGGAGGATTGAGCCGGACAAAGTGCACCGTGCCGTGCCCTTCTATGGTTGCCAATATCCGCTTGACGAATCCGCGGCTGCGTTCGTCATCGGTATAAGCCATGGTGAAGATAGTATCTAGGCCATGCTGAGCAGCCGCCTCCATGGTCCTAATACGCAAATCATCCAGCAATGTATCACGTCACTGGTCTTCGTCATCAAACAGCGCCCGCACAACATCCACCGTCAGGTGGTTATAAAAGAATTTGTAGCCAGTTAGCTCGGACAGCTTCTGGCCGACCGTGTGTTTGCCGGCGGCCGGTGGGCCGTAGATAATAATTAGCTTCATAGGACAGTGATAGCTTGGCAGGCAATGTTATCGCAGACTTTTGTCTTGGCATAGCAGGCCTCGCAAACCAGGATGTGTTTGTTGCAGGCCTTGTTGGCGCAGTTTTCGTAGTTGCTGGTTTTGGCGCCGCAGTGCACGCAATCGCCGATGTCAACGGCTTGGTCAGAAAACTTGGTGGTGACGCGGTCGTCAAAGACGTAGAGTGCGCCCTCCCAGAGGCCGTCGTCGCCGTACTGCTCGCCGTATTTGGCGATACCTCCATCGAGCTGGTAGACCTCCTGGAAACCGCGCTTTTTCATGAGCACGCTCAGGACTTCGCAGCGGATACCGCCGGTGCAGTAGGTGACCACCGGCTTGTCTTTGATGGCGTCGTACTTTGGATCTTCCAGCTCTTTGATAAAGTCGCGGGTGTGGTCAACCGCCGGCACGACGGCATTTTTGAATTTGCCGACCGCCGCTTCGTGGCGGTTGCGGCCGTCGAAGAAAACAACGTCTTGGTGTTTTATCAATTCATGCAATTGCCTGGGCTTGAGCCGTTTGCCGCCGCCAACAATACCGGTTTCATTAACCGTAATCTCATTAGCGGCGCCAAAGGTGACGATTTCCGGCCGGACTTTAACGGCTAATTTCGGGAAGTCAGCCCGCTGGCCATCGCTCCACTTGAAAGTCATGTTTTTGAAGGCAGGATAGGTTTTGGTGGCTTTAACATACGCTTTTAAAGATTTTAGCTCGCCACCGAGCGTGCCGTTGACGCCATGCTCGGCGATAAGCACGCGGCCTTTAAGATCTAATTTTTCGCAGAGCGTCTGCTGCCAGAGCCGGACTGCCTCGGGGTCAGCAATCGGCGTGAAGATATAGTAGAGGATGATTTTTTGCATCAGGTGCGTCTCATGAGCAAAGTGATCACCAGTAAAATCAGTACTAGAATGAGGGCGCCCAGACCGATATCGAGCGCGTGGCGGCGCTGCTTATGCTGATGCAATTCCTTGGCCTCGTACTTGGCGCGGGCCTTAAAAAAGGCGACTTCTTCGCTCATACCGGCCGAGTTAACCTCGGCTTGCTCCAGCAGTTTGTCCAGCGCAGCCTTTTGGTTCGCATTGAGGTTATCAGCGGCTGGCGTCAACTCAGGCGTTATCTCACGCATCACCGGATCGCGCTCGAAGTCGCGCTCACGGTCGACGACTTCGCCGCGTAAGGCCTGTTTGAGGTCGCCGCCCTGTAGATACTCCGCAATCAGGCGTCTAAGGCCGCGCTCACCGACGAGGTGCGTCTCATAAATTTGGTGCAGGCTGCTACCGTCAATGATAATCTTTTCGCTTAGGGTCATGAGCTCGGCGCGGTTAAGGGTTTCGACTTTTTGGCTGCTGATGCCGGCTGGTAAACTGGCGCGCGGAGACTTTTCGGGTGTAGCTTTAGCCTGGGCGGACATGAGCATTTGCCCGATGCGCTCCGGCGGTGCGGCGTGCAGCGAACGAGCCTCAATAGTCGGCCGGCGCTTACGGCTGGCTTTGGAGGTTTCCGGTTCCACGGCCAAGGAGCCGATAGCCTCGGGCTTGCGCCGCTTCGATGAGCGGCTCTCGGGCTTGGCGGCTGTGGCGTCGCTTAAGTCTACGGTTTCTTTTTCCATGAATCTAAAGGAGACGGTTATGCTTATATTATTTGCATTACCAAGTATTGTAGTATAGGATGTAAGGTATTATTTAGCAACTTCATCTCTTGAAATTCGAGACGAAATAATCCGGAGGCGGCCAAAAAATGTACACCACACCAACACCCTCGCTTGGCGTTACCACCGCCTCGGTATGCTAACTCTCAACCACCAAAACTCTCAAATTTTACATTTCATTCGTTAAACCACCGCTGCAGGAGGCAGCGTCATGAAACAGCCATCTAGATTTTATTCCATACGGTCATACCTCAGCTATTTGAGCCAATACAAACTGCCTTTCGCGTTGGTTTTCAGCGCTTTTGTGGTCAGCGGTATCTCGCTGGCCATTATCCCAGTGTTTATCGGCAAGTTGGTCGGCGTGCTGGCGCACGATCCGGTTAATAGCCATCGGGCTTTTGTATATGTCTGGCTGCTGATTGCCTGCAGCACCGGCCATAATTGGATATGGCGTCTCGGCGAGTTCCTGTATTTGAAGTGGCTCAACCCCGTTAGCCATGATTACGAAAGTCTGGTATTTCGGCGCATCATCCAGAAACCCTACCCGTATTTCGTTGATAAGTTTACCGGCAAGGTCGCTTCCTACGTCACTTCCATCGGCGTCGAGCTCAAGGACTTCACGGAAAAGATTTTTTGGGATTACTCCGGCCAGCTGATCAGCCTGATAGCCGTCAGCGTTATCCTGACTATTGTGAATTGGCAAACCGGCGCTATATTCATTGTCGGCCTGCTCATGATGCTGATTGTCGGCCAATATACCATCCGCAACAGCGTCAAGTACGAAAAACAAGTAGCCGACGTGCAGTCGACCAAGAACGGCAAAATCGTTGACGCCATCGCCAATTTCGTGAACGTCAAATCCTTTCAAAAAGAGGGCGCCGAGACCAAAGTTAACGAAGCGGAACAAGCTAAAACCATCCGGATCAGCAACACGTCTTTTGCTTGGAATATGGTGTTCTGGGCATCCATGTCATTTTTTGTGAGAGACATTATGTGGCCCGCGACCATCGCCTTAAACGTCTACCTTTTTGTCCATCACCGCCTATCGATTGCCGCGCTGACCACCTTCTTATCAACGGTGTTGATATTTTCGACGTACATTTGGGATATCATCTGGGATATTTCGCAGTTTAACCTCAAACTGGCTCGCCTGGAAGAAGCCCACACCTACCTTTTTGGCAATGTTAATATCGTGCGGGAGCAGGTCAGTACCGAAGGCTACGCGCCCACGGCACCGCCCTTCCAGCAGCTGCTGTCGCTTCGAGAACTAAGCTTTGCCTACCCCGACAAGCCAGATACGGCCGTACTTTCTGGTATTAACTTGCAGATTAAGAAAGGTGAACGAATCGGCGTCGTCGGCAAGAGCGGTGGCGGCAAGACCACGATTACCAAGCTATTGCTCGGCTATTATCCGGTGGAACCGGGCCAGATACTGCTAGATGATACGCCGGTAAATACCCGAGATTTATCGCAGTTAATCTCCT
Organism: Saccharimonadales bacterium (SeqCode); assembly: GCA_036509405.1. Taxonomy (GTDB): domain Bacteria; phylum Patescibacteriota; class Saccharimonadia; order Saccharimonadales; family UBA4665; genus DATCFR01. The sequence goes on along the minus strand of DATCFR010000039.1, from coordinate 4,916 downwards.
ACGTGCCTCAAGATACCAGCCTGTTTCATCGCAGCGTAGCCGAGAATATCGCCTATGCCACCGACAAGGTAGTCAGCCGCGATGACGTTATCGCCGCGGCCAAACAAGCCCACGCCAACGAATTCATCGTTCAAATCAGCGAAGGCTACGATGCGCTAGTCGGCGAGCGTGGGGTTAAATTGTCGGCCGGGCAGCGCCAGCGCATTGCCATCGCCCGGGCCTTTTTGGACGACAAGCCAATTCTGATTCTGGACGAAGCCACCAGCGCGCTGGATTCCGAGAGCGAGCTGCTAGTACAGCAAGCGCTTGAGGCTTTGTGGCAAGACAAAACTGTCATTGCCATTGCCCACCGGCTGTCTACACTGCGGCACATGGACAAAATTCTCGTTATCGATAAGGGCAAAATCATTGAGCATGGCAGCCACCAGGAGCTACTGAGCAAAGACGGCAAGTACGCCAAGCTGTGGGCCCACCAGTCAGGCGGCTTTCTCGAAGACTAACTGATAGAATAAGAGCATGCCGCCGCCGATTGAGACCCCGAACTGGAAAATCCTCCAGCTGTATACGCGCTACTGGCGGCCCTACCCTTTGCTCACCATAGGCTGTTTGCTGTTCAGCCTGGGGCTGGCCCTCAAGGCAACTATTATGCCGCTGCTGGTGGCCATGGCCTTAAACCAGCTGATTACGCACCATACTATCGATGTTGGCTTGCTAGTCTTTGCTGGCGGTTTTCAATTTGTGCTGGTTGGCATCAACCATTACTTGGACGGCTTTGCCGTTTCAACGCTGCATAAGCAAGTCGTCGAAAATTTGTACGAGGATTGCTTCAAGTACCTCGCGTACCAGGATTACGCTTTTTTCGCCGACAACTTCAGTGGCTCAATCGTTACCATGGCCAGCCGTTTTGCCAAGGTTTACACGACTTTCAGCGACACGGTATTTTTTGACCTCATACCCCAGCTAACGGTGGTCGTGATCTCGATCGGCATCATGTCGTACTACAGCCCCGTTATCGGCATCATTACTTTCTTGTTTTGGCTGTTTTCGAGCGTACTGGTAGTGAAATTCGCCCTGGCACGGCTGCCTTTGCGGCGCACGGCCATCGCCAAAGAGAGCGAACAAGTCGGCGAACTGGCCGACACCATCACCAACACGCTGACCGTTAAGACGTTCGCGGCCGAAGACCGCGAGATCACGCGCTACCAAAAGATTAATCATGACCGGGCCGGTATGTTCTTGCGAAGCTGGCGGCGAGCGGTACGCAACGGTTTTATTATCGAACTGCTGTGTGTGGTGCTGCAGATGATAGTGTTCGTGGGTGGCATTATTGCCGTTCATAAAAACACATTTGGCGTGGCCACTTTCCTGCTGTTCCAGGTGTACATATTTCGGATTATCGAAAACCTGCGCAGCAGCACCTTCGTCGTCCGGCAGCTAGAGGTCGTGGCCGGCGACGGCCAGGAAATGGCCGAACTATTCGAGCAGGCACCGCTAGTGCAAGACAAGCCATTTGCCGAAAAATCCCAGATCACGCGCGGTGCCGTTACCATCACTGACATGGAATTCCAATATAGCGACGCCGGCACCTCAAAGGCCTTATTTAATGATTTTTCCTTGCAGATTAAACCGGGTGAAAAAGTCGGCTTGGTCGGCCCGAGCGGCGGCGGCAAGACTACCATTACTCGGCTGTTACTGCGCTTTATGGACATCCAAAGCGGCTCAATTAAAATTGATGGCCAAGACATCCGCGACATTAAGCAGCAAGACCTGCGCCGGGCCATCGCCTACGTGCCGCAGGAACCGCTGCTGTTTCATCGCTCCATCAAGGAAAATATTCGTTACGGCAAACCGTCAGCCAGCGAAGATGAGGTGATCGCCGTGGCCAAAAAAGCCTTCGCGCACGACTTTATTGCTGAGCTGCCTGACGGCTACGATACGCTGGTCGGCGAACGCGGTGTCAAGCTTTCTGGCGGCCAGCGCCAGCGTGTGGCCATTGCCCGAGCTATGCTGGCCGATGCGCCACTGCTCATTCTAGACGAAGCGACCTCAGCCCTGGACAGCGAGAGCGAACGTCTAATCCAACGGGCATTGCGCGAACTCATGAAACGCAAGACAGCCGTGGTGATTGCCCACCGCTTGAGCACCATTCAGCGCCTGGACCGCATCATCGTCATTGCTAGGGGCAAAGTCGTCGAAGAAGGCTCGCACGAAGAGCTGCTGCAACAAAAAGGGTTGTACGCCCGGCTTTGGGCGCATCAATCCGGTGGTTTTATCGAGAGCTAAGCGGCAACTGGGCGGTGCCGGACCTGCTGCCATTCGCGGTAGACCAGCCAGATAATTATCATGTCCAAAACGGTCAAAAACGCCATGCCAAAAGTCGGCGCCGTAATCAGTTGATACAACTGATAGACCAGGAATAGCCCGAGCGCGCCCAGCGCCCATGGGTAGGCCCACAGCTTATTCAGCAAAAGACAGGTCACCAGCACGACTTTGACTAAGCCGTGCGTCAACAGAAACGCGGCAGCGAAAATGTTATGCCCGGCGGCCAGGTGATGGCCGGCCTTGGCGATGTGCGTAGCGATAAAATTATGCGGGTCATCCTGCAGAGAGCTCTGCGTGAGGAAGCGGGTAATACCGTTAATTGTGCCCGGGCTCAAGCTCAGTACCAATACGCCCCCAATCAGCTCCAAGATACCGTCCACGCCTTTAATGACCAAGCCGATCTCATAGGCTTTATCGAGCAGCGTCTGTGGGCGAAACAAAGGCATAGGCTCAATATACCACGGCGCTAAAGCCGACGGCCCTACTCGCTTTTGTCGTTTTTGTCTTCTTTAGCGGCTTCCACGGAAGCAGGCTTGGGTTCTTTTTGATCTTTGCCACCGGGCTTGTCTTCGGCATCTTGGGTGCCCTCTTCGGCGGTGCTCTCGGTTTCGGATTCGACGTCGGCTTCGTCGCCAGCTTCGGCATCACCGGCCGTAGCCTCGTTGGCAGCGGCCAGCGCACTCGGTTCATACACGGTGGCAATTGCATGCTCGGGTTCGGTTTCAATCTCGACGCCTTCCGGCGCGATTAAGGTGGCAACCGTGACGTGGTCACCGATTTCAACCAATTTTTCAGCGTCATACTCTAAGAAATCAGGCAGTTTGCTGGCAATGGCCTTCACCTGCACGGTTTCGAGCTGGCTTAATACGATAAGACCGTTGCGCTCGGCCGGGCTAGATTCGTTGCCTTCGTCATAACGGGGACGGACTGGGATTTCGGCGTCAACTTTTTGGTTCTTGTCGACGGCGTTAAATACCAAGTGGGTTAGCAGGTGTTTCTTGGGGTCAAATTCGGCAGTCTTAATAAGTGCCACGAAGCTCTGATCCCCGGCCGTGAGTTCGACCGGGTGGTGCTTGCCGGCCTTTTGCCAAACTTTGAACATCTGCACATAATCGCCCTGCACGACAATTGAGGGTTTGCCGTGATCATGGATCACCGCCGGCAGCTGGCCGGCGCTGCGCAAATGCTTGACGGCCTTGCCGGTAACTTCGCGCGGTTGAAGCGATAAACTGATAGAATCCTGAGCCATAGGTTATGAGTATAACAGATACGGTCGCGTAACGCTAGTGTGTTTCGTGTCGTGTACACATAGCGTGTGTACACGGTGTGTACACGGTCGGCACAAAACAATTGTCAATCCGCGACTGGACGTCGCCCTTGCAAATCGGTAAGCTTGAGAGGCATGTTTGATGTTAGCCATATTATCCAAGCCGGTGGCCTGCTATTGATCGCAGCGCTGATTTTCGGTGAATCTGGCATGTTCATCGGCTTCTTCTTCCCAGGTGATACCCTACTGCTGACTGCCGGTGTGTTCGCCGGCCAAGGCAAGCTGTCACTGGCGGCCATTTTCGTAGTTGTCAGCCTGGCGGCCATTGCTGGCGATAACGTTGGTTACCACATCGGCAAACGCTATGGCCGGCAACTCTTCCGCAAGCCAGATGGGGTCGTCTTCCGCCAGGAATACATCCAACGCGCCGAGGCATTTTACGAAAAATACGGTAGCAAAACCATGCTGGTTGCCCATTTCGTCCCTGTGGTCCGCACCTTCGCACCGGCCGTCGCCGGCGTAGCCAGAATGAATTATAAAGAGTTCTTCATTTTCGACGCCATCGGCGACATTGCCTGGGCAGTTATTTTGACACTTATCGGCTACTGGTTCGGTACCAAAATTCCTAATGTCGACCATTACATTTTGCTGGCCGTGGCAGCCGTGGTACTCATCACGCTAGGCCCGACGCTTTACCATTTAGCTAAAGCTTTACTTAAGAAAAAATAGGTTTGAGATACTGGCCGGTATAGCTTTTGGCGACTTTGGCCACCTGCTCGGGCGTGCCTTCGGCAACAATCTGGCCGCCAGCGTCGCCGCCTTCGGGTCCCATGTCGATCAGCCAATCGGCATTTTTGATGACATCCAGGTTGTGCTCGATAACTACCATGCTGTTACCGGCCTCGACCAGCGCGTGGAGCACGTGCAACAGCCGATCAACATCGGCCATGTGCAGGCCAGTAGTTGGTTCATCCAGGATGTATAGCGTGCGGCCGGTGGGTCGGCGCGACAGCTCGGCGCTGAGTTTGATACGCTGGGCTTCGCCGCCGCTGAGCGTCGTGGCCGATTGGCCGAGCGCGATGTAGCCAAGTCCAACGTCAACCATTGTCTGCAGCTTGCGGGCAATGGCCGGAATGTTGGCGAAAAATTCCAAGGCTTGCTCACAAGTCATTTCCAGTACATCGCTGATAGTCTTGCCCTTGTAGTGAATTTCCAGCGCCTCACGGTTATAGCGCTTGCCATGGCAGACTTCGCAAGGCACGTAGACATCTGGTAGAAAGTGCATTTCAATCTTGATGATGCCGTCGCCGGCGCAGTTTTCGCAGCG
>DATCFR010000038.1:0-4741 GCA_036509405.1 Saccharimonadales bacterium (SeqCode) | reverse complement strand
TGGTAATGTACACGTCCCCGCGCTTCAGGTCGATCATTGCCAGCATTTCGTCTAGAAACTTGCCGGCGGCGCCCACGAACGGTAGGCCTTTCAGGTCTTCGTTCTTGCCTGGCGCCTCGCCGATAAACACGATCTCGGCGTCAGGATTGCCATCGCCCATCACCAACTGCGTGGCACCCTCGCGCAGCTCCGGTACTGGATCGTCGTCGAGAATGCACTGCTTGATATCGTCGAGTTGCTGCTTACTCATCTTTATCTATCTCCCAGATGCGATATCTAATACGCCGTCTCTCGTGTTCTTCCAGTGCTACTCGCGGTGTTCGGTGCGCGCCCAGCCCGCGAGCCACCTGTTCGCTTTTCTCGTTGCGCGCGTCAATTCTGACCAGTACCTTTTCCAGCTCCATTTCTTCGAACGCAAACCGTACCAAACGCTGGGCGGCGCTGTGGGCATAGCCGTGACCCTGGGAAGCTTCACCTACCCAGTAACCCAATCTGCCCGCGCCTCGCTTGTGATCAATGCCGGCAAAACCGACCCGGCCGACGATGCGCTCATTAGCCATGACCACGTACTGCAAGTCAGTGCCATTTTGCATGTCTTGAACGGTTTTGCGGGTTGCCGCTTCGACCGCCGCCAGCGTCGAGTCGGCCTCATCCAGGTGCTGAAATCTCGCTAGATAGTCCCAATCAGTCGCTATTAAAGCCTGTAGCTCTGCCGCGTCATCGCGGCTGCCGGTCAGGTAGAGCAACATGTCAGGCCGATCAGCGATGGTCAGCACTTCTGGATACGGCGAATGAAGTGTTTCAGGTTTAGCGACTGACATGAATGAGCTTTCCGATTAATTTGAAGAGGTTCCACAGGCCGCCCACCAGAAAGATCAGTGCCAACAGATACCACAAGAAGTTGCCCCGGTCGATGCTCAGGCCGATGAAACCGTAGGCGATGGCCAGCTCGATAAGAGCGAAGACCAGCAAACCGCTCTTCGTCTTGTGCCAACTGTCGAGCTGATACATATTATGCAGTCTCCTTGAGATTTACCAGAGCCAGGAGCAAGGCGATAACTGCCAGGGCATCGATAGTAATGTAGACAATGCGCCAGACACTCCAGAAGTGGCCCACGTGCACAAACACGAAGTCAGACAACAGCCGCACGAGTGAAAGCAAAAATGCGATTGCTATAACGACCCGGATTGTTCTAGTCTTGCTTCTTGTCATTGTTTTGTTCGCGTTTGGCGGCTTTCATGCTGAGCTGGAGGCGGCCGCGGTCGTCGATAGCGATCAGCTTGACGGTGACTTTATCGCCCTCTTTGACGACGTCGCTGGTCTTGGCCACGCGGTCCTCGCTGAGCTCAGAAATGTGTACCAGGCCGTCCTTGCCAGGCATGATTTGCACGAAGGCGCCGAAGTCCATGACGCTGACCACCGGCTTGTCGACGTAAATCTTGCCGACCTCCGGATCTTCGGTAATGTCCTGAATCCACTGCTTGGCGGCGGCGATGCTGGCGCCGTCTGGGCTGGCAATCATAACCGTGCCGTCGTCTTTGATGTCGATTTCGGTGCCGGTTTCACCGGTAATCTTCTGGATGGTTTCGCCGCCCTTACCGATGACTTCGCGTATTTTGTCGGGGTTAATCTGAATCGACTCGACGCGTGGAGCGTACGGACTCATAGTATCGCGAGGCTCTGGCATGGTAGTCAGCATGTGCTCCAAGATTACCGTCCGGCCATCTTTGCCCTGTGTCAGCGCCTGTTTCAGGATCTCGACCGGCAGGCCGTGCACTTTCATGTCCATCTGCAGCGCCGTAATGCCCTTGGCGGTCCCGGCTACCTTGAAGTCCATGTCGCCGGCAAAATCTTCGGCATCGGCGATGTCACTCAGAATGTAGGGTTTATCGCCGTCCATCATCAGACCCATGGCAATGCCGCTGACCACGCCTTTAAGGGGCACGCCAGCATCCATCAGTGCCAGGCAGCTGGAACAGGTGGCGGCCATCGAAGTCGAGCCGTTTTGGGACATAATTTCGGTCACCGAGCGCATGGTATAGGGGAATTCGGCTTCGGTTGGCAGCACAGCCATCAGGGCGCGCTCCGCCAGGTAGCCGTGACCAATTTCGCGCCGTCCTGGACTGCCCAAACGCCGGACTTCGCCAACGGTGTAGCCGGGCGCATTGTAGTGGTGCAGATAGCGGCGCTCGCCTTCCTTCTCCATGGTGTCGACCATCTGAGCGTAGCTCAGCGGCGCTAACGTAACAATGTTCAGGGCCTGGGTCATGCCACGCGTAAAGATACTGGAGCCGTGCGCCCGCGGCAGCAGGCCGACTTCGCTGCTTAGCGTCCGCACATCTGTTAATTTACGGCCGTCGGGGCGAACGCTGCTCTCCACGATGCCCTTGCGCACATCCTTGTGCAGCGCCATTTGAAAGGCGTCGTGATAGTGGTCTTGGAGTTCTCCGAAGTCATCGCCGAGCTTTTCGGCCAGTTCGGCGGTCATTTCCTCGCGCAGCTCTTGGACCAGCACGTTGCGCTCCGGATATGGCTTGCGCAGATCTTCGCCCAAGCGGCCTTCCAGCCACTCGTCGACGGTTTTCTGAATTGCTTCGTCGGGCAAATTCAAGGTGTATTCCTGCTTGGTTACGCCGATTTTCTCAATCAATTCCTGCTGCAATTTAATGGCTGGCTGCATGGCTTTGAAGGCGAAGTCGATGCCCTCGGCCACTTGGTCCTCAGAGACTTCGCTGGCGCCGGCTTCAACCATCATGACTCCGTCTTTGGTGCCGGCCACCACCAGGTCGAGCCCGCCGGTGTCGAGCTGTTCCAGCGGCAAGAACGCTGCCAATTTGCCGTCTTTGTCATAGCCAACGCGCAGACCGGCCACTGGGCCGTCAAATGGCGCGCCGCTCAAACAGAAGGCCGCGCTCATGGCAATCATGGCCACCATGTCGGGCCGGAAGTCCGGGTCCATGCTCAGCACTGTGGCGACACCTTGGGCCTCGTGACGGTAGCCCTTGGGCCACAACGGCCGGATGGGCCGGTCGATCAAGCGGCTAATCAATACTGCGTCGTCGCTGGGACGGCCTTCGCGCTTAATAAAGCGTGAGCCGCTGATCTTGCCGGAAGCGTACATTTTCTCTTCGTAATCAATGCTCAGCGGGAAGTAATCCATGCTGATGGGCCGGTTACTGACCATGGCCGTACCGAGGATCACGGTGTCGCCGTAGCGCACCAGAACTGAGGCGCTGGTACGAAAACCGACCCGGCCGACCTCCAGGCTCAGCGTGCGGCCGCAGAGCTCGGTTTCAACTTTGATAATATCTTTCCCGAAAGGGTTCAGAGTTTGTCCCATGGTTAAAGTAACCTTTCTGTCCAGAGGGTTATCCGGCAGAGTTCAAATATACGGCGCTCCCCTTGTGCTTACGGGTGCTATATATCTGCAGCTCCGACGAAAAATAGTCCTCTAGAGTCGTTAATGTGCACAAGCTTGAAACCCCGGTAACCGGAGTTTATAGTCTGGGCACTTAGCGGCGAATGCCAAGTTGCTTGATCAAATCGAGATAGGCCTGGCTGTCGTGCTCGGCGATGTAGCGCAGCAAGCGGCGGCGCTGGCCGACCATTTGCAGCAGCCCGCGGCGAGCCATGAAATCATGCTTGTGGGCCTTGAGGTGCTCGGTCAACTCCTTGATCCGCTCCGTCAAAACCGCCACTTGGGCGCTCGAGCCGCCCGTGTCATCCTTGTGTGCCTGCGCGCTTTTGATAGCCGCAGCCTTTTTCTCATTTGTGATCATGTACACGCATTTTATCAGATGAGCGCCCCTAGCGCAACCCTAGATAGCTGTAAATGTATTCAGCTTACTCTTCAGCTTCCTCGGATGGAGAAACAGCCTCAAGACTGTCCAAGGCCCCGTCGTCAATTCGAGTCAGCGACAACCCGCCTAACCCCGCTAGAGTAGTGATCGCAAGTATTCCGTCCTCAATCACCTCACCCGTGCCGGATAAGTGAAGACCTCTTGCCAATAAGTAGGCTCTATTAATGATTATTATGCCTGTAAGCGTAAAACCTAGCGCGGAGCCAGCGACATCTATGCTTCGTTTTACTCTGAACTCTTCTTTAAGTGCGCCAATTTTGGATTCGAGACCGAACGATTCAGAATTCCTGTCTTGCATCTTTACTCCTAACGGCCTTCTATTGTTCTAGGATTATATCATTCATGGGCTAAACTGTCAAAAATCGAGCGTTGTTATCTGGGTTAATACCTGCGATTCCTGAAGATCGGTCTCCGGCACACTAAAACTACCGATCTGTTGGCGGCGCAGCCCGGTGGTGTATGCCCCGGCCCCGAGAGCATTGCCGAGATCTTCTACGAGAGTACGAATATAAGTACCTGATGAGACGTCGGCAACGAATTTGGCTTCCGGATAGCTATAACTCATCAGCTCCAGACTGTTGATCGTGATTTTTCGCGACTGTATCGTAAATTCCTTGCCTGCCCGGGCCAGCTTGTAGGCACGTTGGCCATCGATTTTAATAGCCGAGTAAGCTGGTGGGATTTGGTCGATTTCACCGACGAATTGCTTCAGCGCGTTGCGCAACTCGGCTTCGGTTGGCACCTTATCGGAAACAGGGGTAATTTCGCCTTCGGGGTCTCCTGTTGTACTGGTTTGGCCCAGCCGCATGGTGACTTCATAGGTTTTGTCGAGTTTGCTGAATTCGGCCGCACGGCGGGTATATTCCTTGCCGATTAGCAG
>DATCFR010000037.1:0-4975 GCA_036509405.1 Saccharimonadales bacterium (SeqCode) | reverse complement strand
CCCTGCTGCACTTCCGCTTGCGTCGGCACCTGCACAGCAAAGCCAAGCAGCCCAAGTCATTGCTGCCGATGTCGCTGGCGCTGCTACCAATGATGATCTACGGCGGTTATTTCGGGCCCGGATTTGGCTTCATGATGCTGGCGTTCCTGGGCTTCACCAAGCTGCACGAAATCCACCAAATGAACGCCCTCAAAAATGTGGCTGGCTCAGTGATCGCCCTGGTGTCAATCGCCTGCCTGTTCAGCGCTCATCGTATTAACTGGCACTACGGTCTGGTGATGGGCACCGGCAACTTCGCCGGCGGCTACCTAGGAGTCCGGCTCACCGAAAGAGTCTCTTCGCACGCACTGCGCATAGTCGTGATCGTTATCGGTCTCGGCACCGCGACCTACCTCGGCCTGCGCAGCTACTAAGCCTGGCCAACAGATGTAAATCGTGCTATATTGAGCCTTGCTTCAGGCAGTGCTGCCAAGGGAAAAGAGCAGCGAGCCTGGTTTGCGTAGCAAACTCGGCTTTGCCGATGAGCGATGAGACCAAAAATGTAAATAGCGTGCTATTTACATTTTTGAGAGGAGGAACATAGCCCTCGGTCGAAGCTTTTGCCGACAGGCAAAACGAGACATGGGCGCAGGTTCCGACGAAGGCGGCGTAGCTCAGCTGGTTAGAGCGCAGGACTCATAAGCCTGAGGTCAGTGGTTCGAGCCCACTCGCCGCTACCATATTTGACTTTTTAACAAGCTTGTGTTAATATCTATAATTATGCCTGGAAGTCAGAATCGTGTTCCTTCGCCTGAAGAAAATAACCAAAATTATCGTCAAGCACTAGAAATAATTGCCGAAGTATCCAATTCTGAACTAGTACATTTAGGTCATCAAGTTGTGCAAGGTGCAGAAGGTTATTTACGCTCCATATATCTTGAGCAAGCGGAAGAAGCTTTGTTTGAGTCTGGAAGAGTAGACAGCAGCAAAATTGAAAGCCTTGGACCCATTAAAGCTGGTGATTTATGTGACGTTTTTGGCCTAATGGGAGATAGGCTTTTAGATTCTGGTAGAGCACAATGGCTAGGTAATGAAATTAATTCTTACGAAGGCAGGCTTAAGATTACCAATCGAAGCGAAAGACAACGCAGAGTTACGTACGTCAATATAACTGGTAGAGCAATTGGCAAGAATCGTTGGCCCACTACCCATGAATTACATTTTCCATCAAAAGACAGTAAGAATAGGGATTTTGATGTAGATTGTGCGGTTTTTGTAACACATAATTACAACGAGAGTGGGGATTTAATAGCTTCACATTCAAAAAGACTCGAGACTATAGACCCTAGAGACGAAACAATAGCAGAATTTCTATATGCTATAAGTGGTGAGTATAAACAAGCTAAAAGTTAATATTGCTTACTAAGGTGTCGATGACGCTCGCTTAGACGGCAGCAGAACTTCTTCCCTCACCTTACTTACGATCTGCCATGGCTGGCTATGGCGTGGTCAGCCAGCCTACGGAAATCTCTGGTCATAAGCGGTCTAAGCGTCTCGTAGCTAGCACGATTTTTAGCAATATAAATGCCCTCGCCATCAAAGTCGCTACGGCCTCGGCTACGACGCCAGCCGCCATGACCAACTTGCGTGGCCCGGATAATTGCAAAACCAGCAAACTCCTTAACCGCTCTGCCAGTTCTTCTTGTGTCTGCACCCCCAAGCTCCAAACCATATCCGGTGAGATGCTGCAGAGCGTGCACGCCCTGCACTAAAGCACTTCGTATTCCGGCATGAACATCCATAATTCCGTATGCTTCGCCATGTTCATTGGTGCCAAGATTAGCCGCGCCTCGCGGACTGGCATTAAGTCCGGCATGAACCGGAATCACCCGGCCCAGTGCGGTACGTTCAAATTCAGGCAACGCACCGAGACCTTCAAGATCTTCTGCAAAACCTTCTATACCTTCTCCTATGCGAGGAGAGAGACGTGATACGCCGGCAATATCCATTAGCGCCGGCGTAAACTCAGGTAAATTATCAACTACTTGATTTGCTCTCATTGCTTGCCATATTAACATAATATTACATATAATGCAAGCTTAAGTTGCCCGTAGATTTGTCTCCTTAATACCCTAAATATCCACCCGCACTTTGCGCGGCGACCTGGTTTCGGCGAGATAAATACCCACGAAGATACAAGCCGCTCCGATAATAATTTTCGCGTCCGGGACCTCGGCCAGAAGAAACCAGGCCGAAACAATGGTGGCCAGGGGGCTCAGGTATTGGAAGATGCCTATTTCCTGGGCTTTTTTGTGCTTTAAGCCGTACATGAATAAACAGTTGGCGAGCGTGATCGCCACGATATTAAAGGCCATGGTAACGTAACCGTTTTTGCCCGCACGAGATGGGCTCAGGGCATAGAGGTACGGCACAGCAAAGACCGCGATCGGCAAAATGCCGGATAGTAGATGAATAAAGGTAACTTGATAGGCGCTGGCCCGTTTCAAAATCGGCTTGCAGATTAAAGTTCCGGTTATGTCGCAAAGCACGCCCAGAATAATAAATAAATTGCCGGTAACCAGTGTCTGATTGGCGCCCCCGCTAGCCCACGGCTTGCCCACCACGATAGCCGCGCCAGTAAAAGCGATCAGTATGCCTGCGAAAGTTTTCAAGCTCATGTGCTCTTTTAAAAATTCCACCGAAAGAATGAAAAGCAGCAGCGGAGCAAACAACCCGATAAGCGAGGCGTTGACGGCCGGAACCCTTTCCAAACCCATCAACAAAGCGACGTTGCCGAGCGTAATCGAGATAACGGAGCCTACTATCAGCAGGCCGTAGTCTTTGCGCCGCATGGGCTTCCAGTTTTTAATGGCCATGGGTGCAACTAACAGCGCAGCGCCCAACACCGTAATCGCCAAATACAGCGGCAGCGGCACCGTTTTGAGACCGAGTTTAATAACCGGCTTATTAACACCCCATAATATCTCCGCGGAAATGAGGGCTAAGACGGCGTTGGCACTGACTTTTGTTTTAGACATTCTGGCTCAATTGTAGCAGGCCTTGGCTGGCTCAAGGGACTTGCCTCTTAACATCTACCAAGATTGACTTTTTACAGATTAGGATTTATAATAGTATTTTATGGCCCTGCACAATGCATATCCGGAGACTGTTAGAACCGCCCTGGCCTCAGACCAGTATTGGGTGACGGCGCACCACGCACCAAATTTACTCCTACAGAATGACTCTCAAGGAACTGCATATTCCCTCCGAGACGGGTACAATATTAATCGTAATACCGAAATGGCTGATCAAATAGGCAGTATTGTCAGCTCTTTGGTTGGTGGTGGCACGTATACGCCGCTTAGTTGGGGAGAAGAAATTCCCATTCCGCATGGTCGCCAAGTCGTGCGGGTGATCGAAGACAGCAGAAGAATTAGCAGCTTACTGTCTCCCTTGGAGCACGCCATCAGGTTCATTGACGCGTACGACAAAGCCCGCGTGGAAAAATTAGGCCGTAAAAAGTTGGGTCCAGACTTTCACCTGCCTACGTTTGAAGAAAGTCTTCTGGAAATCCATGCGGGCTCATTTGCCCCGCCTGACGCTAGGACGGAGGTGCCTTATGGCCGCACAAGAATCGCACATTTGACTCGAGGCGTACGGTATCTGCGCTTTGATGAAGCAAGCGGTCAGTTTGCAGCCCTGCCTAGTCGGATATACGACGTACGGGGCGATCACAGTCGCAGAAGGTTGAAGCTCATTCCTCGGGTAAGAGTCGGCGAAATTTATAATAAAGATATCGCCGGCAACGAATTGGGTAGGATCGTTTCCGCCGGTCTATTGGAAGCCCATACCGTAACCTGGCGCGACAGCGGAAAAACTTCCGGCCCCAAAAGACCAAAAAAGCGAGTTAATGACCTCCTACCGAAGCCTGCGGCAACTTCAATATCTTAAAAGCGACAACACCCCTTTGCTATGCTGGGACTATGGAATTCGCCCTCAAAGTCCTAGCTTCGTTCTTAGTTGGCGGCGCATACGTGGCGCTAGTAACGTATATCTCCGAGCACATCAATCCGCGGGCTGGCGGCGTGCTGGCCGGTCTGCCGTCGACCGCGCTGATCGGTCTTATATTCATTGCCTTGACGCAAAATGATGCAGCCTCAGTTCGGGCTGGAGTGGATATACCGGCAGGTTTTGGCTTCACGACGCTACTCGTCGCACTTTACGTCAAATTAAGAAAAAATCACGGCATCGTCCCAGCCATGGCAAAAGCCATCGGGGGTTGGCTAGTCCTAGCCGTTTTAATATTCGGCCTGCTGCCCAGATCGCTACTCCTGGCCACAATAATTTTCCTGATCTGCTTTGGCATTGCGGCCCTGTCGTTAGAAAAAGTTAGCGTCGCGAGCAACAAGCGTTTGCCCATCGGCACGCAGGAACTAGTGACCAGAACCCTGGTCGCGGGAACGCTGATAGCAATCGCGGTGAGCTTAGCCAAAGTGCTGGGCGCGTTCATCGGCGGCATAATCGCCACCTTCCCTGTAATCGTTATAACCTCTTTGGTCATGCTCGACCAAAAGCGCGGTAAAAACCTGATGGCCTCAACCGCGAAAACCATGCCCTACGGTACTTTCGGAACCGTAGGCTTCTTAGTTGGATTTCATTTTCTGGTGCCGTCCTTAGGATTGCCAGCCGGGACGGTGCTGTCTTATGCCGCTTCCGTAGTGTGTGCGGTGGTTGCTTTGCAGATTAGACTGCAACTGCTACCCAGCCCGAAAGGGCGGGTCTGACGGGAAAGCAATCAAGGGGATAGAAGTTTGACGTAGTAGGCGGCCGAGCCTTGCAAAGTGGCGTGCGTGCTGTCGACAGCTGCGGCGTTAACCTGTGCGAGCCTGCCAGTATAGTTAGTCAGCATGCTGCTGAAGTTTATCAGCTGGCCCCAAGGCTGGGTTTGGCGAATGTTACCGTGCCTGACGGCCACTACCGTGCCGCCCACCGTAAT
>DATCFR010000036.1:0-6813 GCA_036509405.1 Saccharimonadales bacterium (SeqCode) | reverse complement strand
CTGTTATTGAGCTGGGTTAAATCGGCTTTAATGAGCAGGGCGGACCCACTATCAGTCTTGGCCTGCACCTGCTGCCACACGACAAACCCCGCCAACATCAGGCACAGTACCCCCAAGACAATAAGTGCCACAATCATGCCTCTATTGTACGTCATTTTACGATTGGATATTATTAGAGATTTATTGTAAAATAGTAAACAATGCTGGCTGATCACAACGGCTTTGAAAGAATTACAGAAGATGAGGCTATTGGGGCTACCGCTCTCGGCGTGCTTGCTTTCGCTGGCGGAGTTATTTACGTCGGTGAAAAGGCCGGATCGTCTCTTGGGGATGGGGGCAGTGATTATGGCACTATGGAAGTCCAGCCTGTTCATCCTACAGCCGCTCCTGCTCCTCATGCATTCAGCAGGACCGAAGGTGTGGAAATAGTTGGCGGCGTTACTTTCATAGGCGCGGTCCTGGGCGGTGTGGCCGTCTCGCTGTTTCGGCGGAGACAATATCGGCGCAAGCTGCGGGAAGAAGAACTGGCTAGAAGCAGTCGAGTGGACGAAATGGAGATAAGCCCTGCTGAGTTAGAGCAGGGCTTTAAAGAATTAGCGCGCTATCTCGCGACTAAGTCCAGATAAGGCGCAACCTTAACTTATCCTAACTCTTGATGGTAACGGTGGTACCAACTTGGGCCCAGCTGTACAGCCATTGGGCGCTGGCCAGCGGCAACTCGACACAGCCGTGCGAGGCATCGGCCGAGTTGGGGCTGATGTTGCCGAAGGCGCTGTTGTCGCGCCAGGTGGCATCATGGAAGCCGTAGCTACCGTACTGGTTGTGCAGGAACGGTATCCAGTATTGGACCGGGTCGCTCCAGCTGCCGGTAGTGTCCGAGCCAGCTAAGGTAACGTTGGTTTGCTTGTCGTAGATTTGGTAGCTGCCGGTCGGCGTTTTGTCGGCCGCTAGGTAGTCAATGCCGGTCACCACTGGCGTATCGTACATGGATTGACCGTCGTGACAGGCCCAGAGGTGACGCTGACCGATACTGACCACAATAAACTGGTTCAGCTTGTTGCCGGCGCAGCGATTGTCAACGGTTGCAGTGGCTGACGTGGTTTTGAGCTTGGGAGTTACGGCCGGCGCTGATGAACGGCTGGCAGCAGGAGTGCCGCCACCACGCAGCAGCGGCGCCAAAATCATTACGCCCAGTACTAATACCGCCAGCACGACCCAACGGCGCAGCGGATGAGCCTGGACGCGCGCAGGCCGGGCGGGCTTAGGTACTGACACCGGGCGGCGGTTCGAATAGTAGTAGGAATAGCCTACTAAACGGCCAGGCCGAATGGTCTTGTTCTCAAGTGATGTGGCACTCATATGGCTAATTGTAGGTTTTTTATTTTGTTGTGAGCATCTCTATGGTACCACTGTTGGCAGCTTATGCAAACCGCGTCACCACGAACATGAAGGCAGCGCCCAGAATGGTCAGCCCGATAGTTTGGTAGCTGGAATGCTCGCTGTGAGCTTCCGGCAGAATTTCGCTGGCACCGATGTAGAGCAAAAAACCGGCGAAAAAGCCCAGATACAACGTTAGACCGCTATCTGAGACACTAAACAGCAGCGTACTCAAGACGCCTAAGATGGGCGTGGTAGCATCGAGCAGCAGGAAGAAAAAGGCCTTGCGCGAGCGGTTTTTATTGAGCAGCATAAGGTTGACAGTGTTGAGCCCATCAGTGAAGTCGTGGGCAATAACAGCGATTGCCACGGCAATGCCGACACTAGTGCCGGCCTGGAAGCCCAGCCCAATACCGACGCCGTCGAGGAAGCTGTGGCCGCTCAGCGCCAGAGCGCTGGCAACGCCAACATGCGGATGCTTGTGCACTTCGTACTCGGCTTCGTTGGTATGGTGGATGAGGATGCTTTTTTCAATAATATGAAAGGCCAGGAAGCCGGCCACCAGCGCAACCATGGCGCCAGTTGGATCACGATGCTCTCGGCTCAGGATTTTGAAAATTTCCGGCAACAGGTCAAAGGCCACGACCCCTAGCAGCACGCCGGCCGTGTAGCCTAAAAAGCGGTGCAGACGGTCGCGGTTCTTGAGGCCGATCAGGCCACCTGACAGCGTTGATATGAAAGTCGCGAATGAAAGTAGGATTGGTGTCATACGTAATAGCCTAGCGCGACCTTGGAAATTATTGCAAATTTGTCGCAATTTTTGTTACACTTGCGACTATGACAGAGCCTTCCGAACAGTTCAAAACCATGCTCGGCACCTGGGCCTACAGCCTCACTCAAACCCGTCAGCTGGTTTTTTCCGTGCTGCAAGATAAAGAACCGCAGACCATGCAGCAAATCGTGGCCGCCTGCCAAGGCCAGGCCGATCGCGCCAGCGTCTACCGCACGATTAAACTCTTTGAAAAACTGGGCATCGTACAGCGACTGCAGATCGGCTGGAAATACAAACTAGAACTCAGCGACCGTTTTCATAACCATCACCACCACTTGACCTGCCTCAAATGTGGCCAGACCTCTGCTCTGCCGGCCGACGAAAAACTAGAACAACGCCTGCGCTTGCTAGCACGACAGCAAAACTTCCAGATGCAAGGCCACCAGCTCGAAATCCAAGGCTATTGTGCCGACTGCCAAGTCAAGGGAAAAGAGCAGCCCGCATGACGAATTTACTTCGGCATTCGGCGCGATGAGAAAAACCGTAAGGTTTGTCTCATAAACATAGAACCGGCGCGAAATACGGCCGGTTCGGTAGGAAGCCTCACACTTCCTAAATCCAGCTTATGCCTGGCTCAGCCAAATTGCAACGTGAGTTCTATCACACTTTCTTGAGGTGGGATTCCGATTGCCGACGAGCCTGCAAGGCCTGATGCGAGGCGATAAAAGAAGCACCAATAACGCCGAGACCGCTGATGCCGGTAACAACGTCTGGAATATTAATAAAGATGCTGCCTAGCAAGGCCGCCGCCAGTACTAATATGGCGTAGTGGGCGCCGTGTTCCAGATAAATATAGATGCTGAGCGTGCCGCGGCGGACCAGTACGACCGTCAGGCTGCGCACCCAGACCGCGCCCACGCCTAGGCCAAGTGCAATTAGCAGGACTTTGTTGGTGATGGCAAAGGCACCAAGTACGCCGTCGAAGCTAAAGCTGGCATCCAGCACTTGCAGATACATAAAAGCCAAGAAGGCAGCCCAGCCGGCGTAATGCTTTTGACCGTCCGGAATAAGGCGACCCATAAGATCAGTGAATAATTTGAGGAGCGTGTAGGCGGCCGTGCCGATCAGACCGGCCCGTAAAACTTCGCCGCTATGCTTGCCCGCAAAGGCGCTTAGCAAAGCGACAATTAACGCCACCAGCACTGGCGCGCCGCCTAAGCGCTGGAGCGGCCGCTCCAAGCGTTCCAGCCAGAGTACTTCGCGGTTATCGTCAAAGAGAAAGTACAGGGCCAAGGTGAGCAGGAAGGCGCCGCCGAAGGCGGCAATGGCCACGTGCGCCGCGCCAAGGTTCTGGCCGTAAAGCGCTGGCCGGTGTAGCGCCTCGTTAATAACTTCACCCCAGGGTAAGTGAGCCGTCGTCATGACGATGACGATGGGCAGCAGAAAGCGCACACCCAAAATAGCGATGACCATGCCGACGGTCAGAAACAGGCGCTGCCAGAAGTGGGAGAGGCGCTCCAGGACCTTGGCGTTAATAATGGCATTGTCAAAACTGAAGGCGATTTCGATGGCAATCAGCACCGTAACGGTCACGGCGGCTGACAGGCCCTGGGCAAAGCCGGCCAGCAGAATGGCGGCCACTGTTAGAAGAGCAGAAAAACGGAAGTAATGCAGCACTTTGTCATCCTAGCACATCTCGAACCGCAAGGCCCGGCGAGCCGCTGAAAAATAATTATTTTTTAACATCAGGCCCACTCAGGGCGGCCGTGACCCGCTCTACCAAAAAGCGGCTGGCCCGCTCTGATATGACATGCCGCTCGCGGATGGTGTGGGCCGTGATGTTGCCAGCATCATCACCGAAAATCTGGTTCGGTTTGCCCCGAATCACGAGTATGTCCAACGTGCCATAGATAACGTCCATTGGCGCTTGCAGATGCTTGATGTCATCGGGTGCGGTTTGCTGCATGATGGTGTGCTCCAGGCTTTTCACAAACGGCTGCCAGGTTTCGGGTGTGACCTCGAAGCCAGCAATGCGCTGAGCGAGGCGTTCGGTCAGGCGGGCGGTTTGGGCGTCAAAGGTCGGTTGATAACGGATAATGTGGCGGTAAAACCGGCTGTAGAGGTTCAGACGCAGACGGTAGCGACGCTTTTCCGGCAGTCCTTCGTACAGCGGCATTTCGTAGAGCACCAGATGCTTGACCAGATCCGGCCGCAGCCGAGCGACGCGCACGGCCACCAGGCAGCCCATGGAATGCCCGACCAGCACGGCCGGCCCGAGCGGCGGCAACTTCTCTAGCGTGGCGATTACGGCTCGGGCGTGGTCATCAATGTTATACTCCGGCCAATCCGGCTTGGGCGAGGCGCCAAAGCCTAACAGATCAAACGCTACCAACCGGCACGGCAGCGGCGACAGCCCGTCAACCACCCGCTGCCAGGTCTGGCCAGTCCGGCCGATGCCATGCAGCAAGATCACCGGCGGCCCTTGGCCCTGGTCAATCGGCCGCGCCAGATAGTACGGCCGCCCCAGGCGGCGGTGCCAAAATCGATCAAACAGGCGGCTACTCATAGCTCTATTATAAGGTGCTATACTGAGAGTGATAATGCTTTACGTGCTCCCTCTCGAGACATTGAACGGAAAACAGCCCTAATATGCACCCCGGCGGCAGTACTATTTTAATAATTCTTGAGGTGACTCTGCTGGTCATTGCCTCGGCCATCTGTTCGGGCCTGAACATCGCCGTCATGTCGCTGGACCTGGGCGAACTGAAGCGCAAAGCCAAACTCGACAACCGCGCCGCCAAGCGCGTGCTGCCGTTGCGCCGCAACAGCCACCTGACCCTGGCCAGCATCCTGCTCGCCAATGTGGCCGCTGTATCTGCGACTTCGCTAGTGTTGGACCAGCGTTTCAATGGCTGGATAGCTGGCCTGCTGAGCACGCTTCTGATCGTTATTTTGGGCGAAATCATCCCGCAGGCGCTGTTCTCGCGCAATCCCCTGGCGTGGTCGAGCTTTTTCGCGCCGCTACTCAAGGGTTTGACGCTGATCACCTTTGTGGTCAGCAAGCCGCTGCAGCTGCTGCTAGACCAGTTATTCCCGCACGAGCGAGCGCGCCTGCAAAGCCGGCACGAGCTGGGCCTGATGATCACCGAACACCTCTCCGACGAGACCAGCGAACTGGACGAGGATGAGATCGAGATTATGCGTGGCGCCTTGCAGCTGAGCGAAAAGCGGGTACGCGACATCATGACCGACATCCGCCACACCTACTGGATCACTCCCGATACCGAGCTAACCGGTGATAAAATCGATGAGATCAAAGCCAAGGGCTTCAGCCGGATCCCGGTTTTTGATACAAAGCTGAGTAAATGTTACGGCCTGCTGCTGATGAAAGATATGGTTGATCTAGACTTCGACGAGCAGGTGTACCGCCCAAATGACATCCCGCTGCACCCGACGCAGCTGGTCGGCAGCATGACGGCTCTGGATACCATGTTCCGCAAATTCATTAGCGCCGGCGCGCACCTGATCCCTATTGAAAAAGACGACGAAATTATAGGCGTTGTCACCATCGAAGATCTTTTGGAAGAAATTATCGGCCACGAAATCGAAGACGAAACCGACCGCCAACGCCACAATTCAGCCAAGTAGCGGCTGGGTAGCGGCAAAGCTCCCAGCCGCAAACTGCCGCAGCAGCTTTTCTGGCTCCTCGCTCGCAGCCAGCGCAGCATACGGCAAAATCAGGGCGCTAAAACCCTCGGTTTGCCAGTGCGCCTCCTTAGGTACGGCAAGTTTGCTGAAACCGTCCGGCTCCGGGTAAGCTGTGAAATACAGATACGGCTCGGGAATAGTCTTGTCGCCGGTGGACCAGCCCAGGCTGAGCTGGCGCTCGTCATCATGCGGGAACCAGACCAGCGACAAATCAAAATGGTGCGCGTAGAGCAAGATCGGGCTGGTCACACCCTCGCTTAGCTCGGCTTTAAAAATACGGAACTGCTTGTGCAGCCACCACAGCGCCTCGGCGTAGACCTTGGCCTGGTCGCTCACGAAATCCTGGCCGATGCCCTTAAACTTGGGCTCTTCTAATACATTATCAACACCCTGGCTGGCCAGCCAGACACGCACATTATTAAGCAGCTCCGGGCCGCCATATTCGTCGAGCCGCCAGGCTGCGCTGGCGAGGCGGAACTTGCGCCGCACCAGATCAATGCCGGCCCGCGTTTCCTGGCCCTTGAGCATAAACGCCTGCGTGCTGATACCGCGCATGGTCACTTCCAGCCCATACTGCCACTGCCGCGGATCTTTCGGCAAAAAGGCACGTTGCAGACTGCTCAGCACGAGAGCCACGTCTTGTAAGCGGTCACGCGTGGGGGCCAATTTCTCAATATTCAGCGGCGGCAAAATTTGACTCATGCGCTTATTATAAAGCGTCTGGGATATTTAGAACCGGCAGGTGCTCCTCTGTGCAAAAAAGCTGATGAACCATACTTCTAACCCGAGTGGTGTAGTAGCGTGTCAGCTGAAGACCATTTTCGGCTCCCAGACGTTGCCTATATTGAGATAGACCGACTTCGGCTGCGATGCCTGCCCCACCGGCTACTTGATGTGCCAATAGATAGTCATAGCCGCCCGTCGTACCAAGCCAACCTTGCCATGTCGGCCATTCT
>DATCFR010000035.1:0-13504 GCA_036509405.1 Saccharimonadales bacterium (SeqCode) | reverse complement strand
GATCGGCAGTGTAGACATCGTTGCGGAGCCGCAGCATGTGCTGATTATTGGCCCGTAGCGCGAAAACGCAGATCACGGTGCTAATAATAGCAATCACCAGAAAGTACCACGGCTTGAGGTAGCGCAACTTAGTCCAGGTATGATGGAGGTGCCGTTTGTTCATTTCTCTTATGAATTATATCCTATAGACATGCATATTTACTTCTCAGGCATTGGCGGGGCTGGTATCGGACCGTTGGCTCAGATAGCCCATCAGGCAGGTTATAGCGTTAGCGGCTCGGATAAGCAGGACTCGCAGTACATTCAGTATCTGAAAAAACACGGCATTAGCGATATTCATGTTGGGCAGACGCGCGAAGACATCGCCGCCGTCCACGAAAAAGAGCCGATTGATTGGTTTGTGTACACCTCTGCCCTGCCCTTAGAGGATCCAAACGCTCCAGAACTGCAGTTTTGTAAGGAGCAGGATATTAAAACAAGCAAGCGCGACGAGCTGCTGAATCAGATATTAGCTGATAAGAAGCTCGAGCTGATCGCCGTAGCTGGCACGCATGGCAAAACCACCACCACGGCCATGGTGATCTGGTTGTTCAAGCAGCTAGGCATTCCGGTGAGCTACTCAGTGGGCGCCAAGACCACATTTGCCGACATGGGCCATTACGAGCCGGGCTCAGAATATTTTATTTACGAAGCCGACGAGTTTGACCGTAATTTTCTGACTTTCGAGCCGTTCGTGAGCATCATCACCGGGGTGTCATGGGATCATCACGAAATTTTCCCGACCCGCGAGGACTACCAGCAGGCTTTTAAGGAATTCATCGACCAAAGCGAGTACACCGAGCTGTGGCAGGAAGATTACGACTACCTGGGCCTGCAGCCCAATGATCACTACGCCCTTATGGACACTAGCGAGCCTGCTATTGAGCGGCTGAAGCTGGCCGGCCACTACAACCGCCTAGACGCTTGGCTGGCTGCCAAGGCCGTGCGTCAGCTGAGCCAGGTGCCTTTGGAAAAAGTTATTGAGCATATTAACCGCTTTCCGGGTCTGTCGCGGCGCATGGAGCTGGTGATACCTAACCTATACAGCGACTACGCGCACACGCCGGAGAAAATTCGCGGCGCCATGAGCGTGGCCGGCGAAATGGCCGCCACTAGTGGGCAAAAACTGGTGGTAGTGTACGAACCGCTGACCAATCGCCGTCAGCACTACATTTTGGATGATTACAAAGACGTTTTTACCGGCGCCGACAAGCTGTACTGGATTCCCAGCTATCTGGCCCGCGAAGATCCCAAGCAGCGTATTATTCCGCCTGCCGAGCTAATTTCGCACCTTGACGATCCAAGCATCGCCGAGCCGCTGGAGCGCGATGCCAAGCTCAAGCACGCCATTCAAAAACATCTGGACGCCGGTGACATGGTGGTTTGTATGGCCGGTGGGGGCGGCGACAGTCTTGATGACTGGCTGCGCCGAGAGTTTCAGGCATGAAACTCGTGCAAGCCAACATCTGGGGCGGCAAGCTCGACCGCCAGGTCACTGACTTTTTCAAGCGCCAAGACCCAGATTTTGCGTGCTTGCAAGAGGTAAATGACCTGGAGGGCCGTTCCGGCACCAAACGCTTCGCCACGCTCGATGAAATCAAAACTGAAAGCGGTCTTCACGAGGCTTTTATGTCGCCCAGCTACTCCTTCCGCTTTATGGAGCGCGAACTGCACTATGGCAATGCCGTGCTCGGCAAGCAGCCCTTTGTGGAGACTAAAACGGTGTTCACGCGTGGCGAGCATAAGCGTGGCTTTGACGTTATGCATGACGACGGCAACATCCGCAATCTGCAAATTGTGACCGTGGCAGCCGGCAGGCAAAAGCTGCACATTTTGAATCATCACGGTCATCATATACCCGGCTCCAAGGCCGGCAACGACGAGACGCTGCGACAAATGCGAATTATCGCCCACGTGATTGACGGACTCGACGGGCCGATTATTCTTTGCGGCGACTTCAACCTGGCGCCGGACAGCGCTTCGCTGGCCCTGATTAACGATCGGCTAACCAACCTATCGGTGGAGCATCATCTAAATAACACCTACAACCAGCTCAGCGAAAACCAGGTGGTCTGCGATTATATTTTCGTGAATGATCAGGTGCGCGTGCAGCGTTTTGCGATGTCGGAAGCTCTAATTTCTGACCACAAGGCTTTGATTCTGGAGTTCGAGCTCTAGCTACTTCCAGCCGTATTCGGCATAGTGATTGCCGGCGGCGATTTGGTCGAGGTAGAAGCGGCCAACCGGGATGACATTGCCGGGTAAGTCATTCAGGTCGAGCCATTCGAGGCGGCTATGCTTGTCTGGCTCGGCGTTATACAATTCACCTTCCCAGTGCTTGGCTTCAAAAATAACGTCGACCCAGACCATGTCTTCATCCAGATTTGAGCGGTGGACGGTAAGCACATGCTCGATATCTTGCGGGCGCAGATCCACGCCGACTTCTTCCTTGGCTTCGCGGATGGCAGCTGCAGTGAAGCTTTCGCCGTTCTCGACCTTGCCGGCCGGCAGGCCGTAGTGACCGTTCATCTAGCTGGTGTGCTCGCGCAGCACGAAAGCGACCTTGCCCGCTTTACGGAAAATCACGAATGCAGCGATGTAGGGTGTGGCTGAGTCGTATTTGATCATCGATTGTCGCCGGCGCCGCCGAGCACGCCGCGGGCCTTGCGGCTCTGGAGTTTTTCGAGGTTGTCGCCAGCGATGTCATCAAATGAAAAGCCTAGATCATGCGCGAAGACGGCCAGGTACCAGAGCACGTCGCCGAGCTCTTTGGCCAGCTCGGCCTTATCTTGTTTACTGATCACGCCGTTTTTGTCGCGGATGATTTTTTTGACTTTTTCGGCGACTTCGCCGGCTTCGCCGTTGATGCCTAAGACCCAGTGCAGCGAGTCTTTAAACGCGTCGCTGCTGGAAATGACTGTGGTCAGGGCCTGTTTTTGATACTCGTCGAAGGTCATGAGCTATTATTGTATCACTGCTGGGTGCTAGTGGGGCTTGGTGGCAATGCTGACAGGCAGCGAGATGGCCGAAGTATTGCCGGCTTTATCGTAGGCCGATATGGTGTAGGCGTAGGTAGTGTTCGCCGTGAGACCGGTATCGGGGTAGAAGTCATTCAGCGTAGTGCTAACCAGCGGAGAAGCAATCAGTTTGCCGCCCCGATAGAGGTGATAGCCGGCCACGCCCGTGCCTCCGACGTTGTCGATTGAATTATTCCACTCCAGCGTTATTGAAGTCGTGTCCCGCTTGTTTACCTGCAGGTTAGCCGGAATGCTCGGCGGCGTGAGGTCGGGATTAACTATTAATACACTGGCGGTTGCTGTGCTGGAAATGCCGGCCGTGCTGGTTGCCACGGCACTGAGTACATGCCCGCGCGTACCATTCGGCACTGTTGAGGAGTCCCAGTTATAGGTGAAGGGGCTGTTGGTAATGACCGGGCCGAGCTTGATGCCGTCCAATTGGAACTGAACGCTCTTCGTATTGGCGGAAGCTGCTGCCGTCAGCGCAATCTTGCCGGTAACGGTGGCGCCGTTAGTGGGTGTGTTGAGGCTGACTGTCGGCGCGCTGGCCGTGCTGGCCGTGCCGCCACTGCTGCCGCTTCCTCCGGTAGTGCTCTCGGTAATTTCAATCAGGCGCGGGTAATCAACGGCTTCTATGCTTACTACAATATCGTGGTCGCTTCGGCTAACCACAGTGATCGGCATTGATTTATTAGTGATGGGGTCATAGTAACTGACGTTCGCACCATTGCCGTTGACGTTGGTTATATCAGTTTGGAAATCCATGGCCGGCGGCGGCGCGACGATGTTCATACTGCTCACATAAGTCGGGATCACGAACTTGTTATTGGTCACCTGGAATGGCAGGAACTGGAACATCTCCCGGTAGTTCAAAGCCGGCTCTTTGGTCACCGGATCAGCCGGAAAGACATTGAAGGCGGCGGTATTATCGTTCGGTGTCGTATCGGTTACCGTCACCCCAAGGTTGCGGGGAGATGTCAGGTTGGTAGCACCAGCGAATTGCGCGGTAAAGTTTTTGAGCACTTCGGCCGTGGGACTTGATGGATCACCGCCATCTTGCAAGGCGCCATAGCCGAGCAGGTTGCCGCCTGGCTGCGTGCCGCTTCTGGTTGCCTGCTTATCTGAGCCAAAGGCCGAGTTAAAGTCTATGTAGGACACGCCTTTGTTGAGCCAGAAACTTATCAGCCGCAAATCTGCCTTGGATTCCAGCAGATCATTCTCGGCCTGCGTATGTACCTGCTTATGATTGGTCGCTGTAAAGCCGTCTTCAGTAAACCAATACTGAAAGCCGGTTATACCAGGCGGCTGTTTATAGAGACGGTCGCTGGGCTGCAGTTTGCCGGTAATCAAGTTCTGGACATTATTACCGAGGGCCGCGAAGCCTCCCTCCGCGAATTGGCGCTGAACGGACGGGACATAGGGGCCGGGCACTAAGTTTTTAATTGATTGCTTATTTGTCTTCCCCAAATCCACCAGGCCGCTGCTGTAGGGGTGGAATGATTCGGCATCAAGGCTTGGCAGCGTGGGTACAGCGGTTTTATAGGCGTCCGTATTGGAGAAGCCCCAGTCCACCTTCACACTACTGCCGAACACGCTCTTGAAGTATTTGGTGGTCTGATTGGCCAACTCCCAGGCTTGCCCGCCCTGGTGCATTTTATCGATTCCTGTCGTATTGACCGGGGCAGAAGTCGCGTAGTAGCCGTTGGCATCCAGGAAGTGCGAGCCGAATGTTACTTCATTCCAAATTTCTATTTTGACCTGGGGCAGGCCAGCGGCCTTGACGGCATTGGCAACGGCCGTAATGTACTTATTCCAGCCGGCCATGGTGTTATTAAACTCCGGCGTGCCGACGGGGTAGAGCGGCATGTACTTGAAGTACTGGATGTGAATCGGCGAGCCGGCGCTCATTGCCGTGAGGGTTGGGCGAGAAAAGCTAAGCGTCACGCTGCCGTCGCTGTTGGTAACGACGTTGGTGAACATATAATGGGCGCGTACGCCGGCCTTGTCCCCATCGCTCATACCGCTGCCGCCCATGGTAGTGTTCTGTTTATGGACCACGATGGCTGAGGCCGCTACGCCAGTGACCGTTACTTGAGTGGAGCCGGCTGGTGCCGCCTTAACTAGCGTGCCCTTAAGCGGCGGGGAGAATGACGGTTCAGGAGCCCCGTCATTGGCATTTAAAAGGAGGTCGGGCGTGATTCCATACTTCTTACATTCTGCAAAGAGAGTGGCATTTTTAGCTGCAAAGGTAGAGGTGAACTGCGTTTCATTAGTTGGATCAATACTGCCCCAAGGCATCTCCTTACGGATGCCGTGAACGCCAATCGAGGCCATGTATTGCATATCCTTATCCTGCTGGGCATCGCTGATGGTGCCAGGCGAATAGACCACACCAATACCGTTGAGCAAGTTTGTCGCTGGGATAGTTTCCATGTAGCCTCGCCAAGGTTGGTTATAAAAAGAGGCCTCGGGCGAAGGTAAGAGCTGATTGGCATTAATATAGGTGGGGTTTCCCACCGTGATAAAGGTCGGCGCTTCGGCATTGCTGCCGACCAGCAGATACGTTCCGATCCCACCTATCGCCAGCACGCAAATAATCGCCGACAGGCGCGAAGACGTTATCCTCCTGCTGGCTCTCGCTGTGGGGGAAGCTACTGCCGCTTCATGAGCTACTCTGTGTTTCGTATTTTTCGATCCGAAAATTTTTCGGCGCATGTCCGTAATATACCATAGCCTTAAGCTTTTTCTAATACTTCTATTACTGGTAGATTTGCCAGAAATAGACGCCGGCTTCGATGCTCGGGATGTCCACCTGGACGTGGTAGGGCTTGGTGAGGGCGACTGTGCGGGTATCGTTGAACAGCGGGATGTCGGACACGTCGTTAGCGACCTGTTGGGAGATTTTTTGCAGCAGCGCGATCCGGGCCGCCGGGTCGAGCGTGGTGCCGGCTTGATCGGCCAATTTCGTGACGGTAGGATTGCTGTAGTCTTTGTCGGCAGCTATGACGATGTCATTAAAGAGCGCCAGTCCGTCCAAAGTAGAGGTGGAATCGCCCAGGTAGAACATGTCGGTTTGGCCGCTGAGGCCGACGTTGACAAGGGTGTCGAGATCGGGGAGCGCGTCGGTTTTAACATTGAAGCCCACGGCGTTCAGCTCTTTGGCGATTTCAATCACCTGGCCGTCGTCACCCTTGGGATAGCTCAGCGTGATCTGGGTGGCGGCATTTGGCACGGTGGCTAGCAGCTGCTTAGCCTTGGCCGGATTGTACGGAATATTGTGAATGGACGGGTCATAACCCGGAATGGCAGGTGGTATCAACTGGCTGGCCTGGGTGCCGCTGAGGCCGCCGGCTTTTAAGATAGCCGGGATGTTGAGCGCGTACGAAGCCGCCTGGCGGGCGGCTAGCGAAGATAGCGGCGAGCTGGCCTTTACGGTGTTGAGACCGAGGAAAGTAATGCCGAGGTCTTGGATGGTGATGGGCCGATAGTGCTTGATCTGGGTGAGCTGCTGGCTGGTGAAATCGCCGGCGATGTCGAACTGTCCCTTGTTGGTGTCGGCGGCGAGCTGGTCATTGCCGGCAACTTGGATGTGCACCGCCCGGGTGTAAATGTGGCCGCCCCAGTAGCTGTTATAAGCCGTCAGATCAAGAGAATTGGCGGTTGGCTTGCTGCCAGGCTTGACGACGTACGGCCCGGTACCGGCATCGGGATCACCAGTCTTGGCGCTGGTATCAAAAACGTACAGATATGCCAAACGGTTGAGCAGCACTGGATCGGGCCCGTCGGTGGTGATCTTTACCTGATACGGATTGACCGCCTGGACCTCTTTAATGGTGCTGGCCAGGGATAACAGCGTGGCGCCGCTGTTGTCGTTCTGGTGGGCAACGGCGTAATCCAGACTCTTCTTAACATCGGTGGCAGTCATGGTACGGCCATTGTGGAACTTGACGCCGTGCTGCAAATTGAAAACCCAAGTGGTGTCGTCGGGGTTAGACCAGCTGGTGGCCAGCAGCGGCACAATCTTGGTGCCCTCTTGATAGCGCACCAACCCCTCGAACAGCTGAGTATTGACCTGCGTGGTGGTGTCAGTATCAACCGCTTCAGTCGGGTAAACCTGGGTGAGATCGGCCGTTTCGTCCGTGCCATAGCGCAAGTACGGAATGTCCTTCTTGGCGGCCGCGGCGGGTTTATTGGTGTGTTTTGAATAGGCTACGCCCCCGGCAATAGCGGCGGCTATCAATAGTACTATAAGAACGAACAGCCAGATTTTCCGGCTCTTTTTTTGACTGCTGACGACCGGGGCAGGCGCGGGCGCCACGGGAGTAGTCGGTGGCAGCGTTGGCGGTGGTGCACTTTGGTCTGAAACCGTAGGCGGATTAGACTGAGACTGGTTATTAACCGGTGGCTGGGGGGAGTTTGAGTCGTCCATGGGGAAAATAAGAATTACTACGTTTTAGCATACCACATCGCTTATGCTAATTCAGGTGTTCAGCACAATGATCATCATCACCCTTTTCCTGAACGATAAGGAAGAACGCGGCCTCGGCGATATCTATGCTTCTGGAATTTTGACGGCACCCTGGCGCAGGACCTCGACGGCGTCGTCGATAACGCGGATGACGGTAGAGGGCTGGCGGTTCGAGAGATCGCCGCCGTCTTCATAAAAATCCACCCTGTCAGCGAAGTAATCCTTGGCTTGAGCGATCGTGGCGGCGGGCGTCTGACCGGCAGGATTGGCGCTGCTGGTAAGCAGCGGGCCGATTTCTCGGAGTAATGATTGCAGTTTCGGGTCATCCGGAATGCGCACCGCCAGGCTCATTTTTCCCAGATGAAGGTATTTCAGTCGCGGATCGGCCGCCGGTATGACCACGCTGACGGCGCCGGGCCAGAATTGTTCCACAGCCTTCAGGTAACGATGCTTGAGACCGAGCTCTTCGAGCTGCTCGATGTTAGCGGCAATCAGCGTTCCGGGCTTATTTTCGCGCACTTTGAGCTGGTAAAGCCGAGCAACTGCCCCTTGATCAGCGGCGCGAGCAGCTAGGCCATAGACAGTGTCGGTTGGCAGTACGCCCACGGCGCTGGCTTGGCGTAGTTGCTCCGCGGTAGTCATTACTTTGATTTAAGATAGGCGATAACCGCCAAAACGCCCAGTCCGAGCACGATGATAACAGTGGCAATAATGGCCGTCGTGACGCCTGGTTTGCCCGGCGTCTTGGGGGGTTTTGGAGGCTGTGGTGGTTTTTCAGGTGCTGGCGCTTTGGGCTGAGGAGACTTTGTCTCATGGGGCACAGCCGGCGGCGCGACCACGTCCATGACCGGAGCTGGCGCTACCGGGGGCTGCGCCGGAGGAGTTGCGAGCTGAGGTGTCTCTTCCATCTGGCTAGCATTGTATCACGAAGCGTAAGCACAGTTTACAGGCTAAAAGACTGCCCACGTTTAATAATTAATCGCTCGGCGAGCAGGTCGGCCAATACGTCTGGCAGGCGCTCGTCGGCTAGCAATGAGCTTAGATCGGCTTTGGTATAAGCGTGCTGGGCCAGGGCGCGGATAACTCGGCCACGCAGCTGGCGCTTAGAACCCTCAAACTTCGATTGTTTGGCGTAGCTCCGACTACGATGATTGAGATTGCCGACACTTTGCTTAAGGTAGGCGCCGTAATCCATCAGCGCCCAGTACCACTCGCGGTTACGCCCTTCTTTGGGCAACGTCTGCTGCAGCAACTCCAGAATGGCTTTGTCGCTAATACCAGTTTGATTATGAAAAAAATGATGAATGAACACGGTGCGGATATTGGTCTCTACGAACACCGCCGGACGGTCAAAAACATAGGCCAGAATGGCGCCCGCAGTACCGGCCCCAATACCCGGCAGCTTGATGAGTTCATTAGCGGATTCAGGAAAGTGACCATTATTATCCAAGACGATTTGCTGGGCCGCCTGCTGTAAGAATCTGGCCCGGCGGTTATAGCCCAATCCATTCCAAGCTCGTAAAACCTCGCCGGACGGCGCGGCAGCCAAGGCTTGAAGGCTTGGAAATCGCCGCAGGAAGGCTTCGTACTTCGGAATGACCCGTCCGACTTGGGTCTGCTGCAGCATGAGTTCACTGACCGTGATTTTGTACGGGTCGAAGCTCCCGTCCGGCTCGGGGCAGCGCCATGGCAAATCATGCCGGCCGTGGGTCTCGTAATACTTACGCACCGTGCCTTGAAACTTCCGCCGGGCCGTATCGTCAATCATGCGACCATTGTATTATAGGAAAGCCGATGATTCAGTATAGTTTGCGGTTGGCGGCTCGGTTCGCCATCCTTTTGCCTGGTATCGCCATCGCGTATCTGTCGGTACGCGATATTTTTCCCTATTTTGACCGGCGTTTGCCGCTGGCCTTCGCAATTCTGTTTACCTATGCTTTGGGCGCCTACGTGCTGGCGCCGGCGTTGATCCGGTTTTTTCGGATTCTGCGGCCCCCGGCCCATTTGCCGCTGTACTGCGTGACGCCGGACGGCTTCGCCTCCGACCCGCTCAACGTGGGCCTCATCGCTACCCGCGACCAACTGATCAAAGCCATGAAGCAGACTGGCTGGCACGTGGCTGACCCGCACACCCCCCGTTACGCGGCCCGGCATATTCTCAGCACAGTCTACGGCTGGTCGTACCCGAACGCGCCGGTTAGCAGTCTGTATCTGTTTGGTCGCAAACAGGACGTCGCCTTTGAAATCCCGGTGAAGGGCGCGCCGGGCAACCGCCACCACGTGCGCTTTTGGGCGACCACTTATGATCGCCAGCGGCCGCTAGACTCACGCAGCATTCATTGGCAGCACCGCCGCGCCCGCGTCGAATCCGACAATTTGCTCTGGGTCGGCGCGGCCTCGCTGGACACCGGCATCGGCTACATCCGCCACAATCTGCAGCTCACCCATATGATCGATCCGGATACCAACCGCGAACGTGAATTAATCCTCAAAAAACTACGCGCTCGGAAGCTGGTGCGGTCGGTTAAGCTGGTTGAACTCGGCCGGCCCTACCGGCTCATCAACCGCGTTATCAGCGGCTATCTTCATACTGACGGTAAGATGGCTGTGATTAGTTTGCGCTAAGCTTTTTGACGAGTCGTGGCCAAGGAGGTCTGGAACTATTTTATTGCAGCAAGTCTTTGTGGCTCATTGGTCGATCTTCTGGATCTTTTAAATGCCATGTAACTCTGGCCCCTAGTTTTTTTAGGCGAGAAGCTTGCGACCAACGCTCTTCGCGTTCAATTCTTTTCTGCTGAGCCACTCGTCGCTCCTGCTCTACTTCTTCTTTGGTGCTAAAACCTCTATCACGCCAGAACCCGGGAGAGAAGGCACTGATGTCTATTCTTTCTGGCCCTCTGGCACGCAAAACTTGCTCAAGCCTAGCATCTATTTGGGAGGTATCTTCTCCAAGTTGCTTGGCCTTTATAAAGGCTTTCAGCCTGTCTGCCCCATTAAAACCCGTAAGCACCGCGTTAGTAAGCTGTGTGTTGTCAGCATACTCTGGTCTTCCTCTGTCTCCTCTCGACTCCGACTGGATCATTCCAGGAGTTGAACCAAGACGTGTGCTCCCATCTTTCCCGGTAATTTGTTCGACAGCAAAAATGGTCTGCTGGACGGGTGGACCATATTCTATGTAATACCCACTCACTCTAACTGCGTATAATTTTACTGTATGCTGACCATCCTCATCTGAATAGTTGGCAATGGGTAGCTCGGTCAAACTTGTCTGAATTTTCTCACCTTTCTTTGCTTCGCCACGACCTTCAATAAGGAACTTAACGGTTCCTGCGTCGTCTACTGTCTCTAGGCCCCACATGTCATCATATACAACCGTATTATCATTATGTACAAGCAAGTCAGCAACTTCAAACGCATCGTCTCTACCTAGTCTAAGGGGTTCGTCTGTCGATTCGTGATAATGGGGGGTGGAATGAATTTGTGGTGGTCGTGGTTCAGAGGTCATTATGAACTATATACTAGCATAAGCTTGATAGATTGTCAATGTACTCGTTGATGAGCCATGGCTGGATTTAGGCTAGTTTAGTGAAACCAAGCCCAAGCTACACCGGCAATACCGATGATGATCAGCCAGGTCCAAGGGCTGGTAAAGATAGTGGCGAAGAAGCCGCGGCGATTGTCGTCTTTGGTTTCTTCGTTGCGGCGGCGAGCGCGGGCATCGTCGACAGCCAGCTGTAGGTCGGCCTCTTGGGCCGTGATGTCATCGACGGCTTTGTCGGTTTCGGTGTCTTGCAGCGGATCGTCATCGGTAGTCGGTTCTTCAGGCAGGGTTTCGTCCAGAGGGGCATCTTTGTCGATGTGCAGTTTGAGCACGCGCTCTGGCGGCGGATCATCAGGGTCGGCGGGTTCAGGCTTGGCGGTTTTTTTGGTTTTTTTGGCGCCAATGGTTTTCAGCAGCTGGGTCGGTAATTGCGGCGCAGTGGCTAGATCGTCGGTAGGTGCTTCAGTCGGAGCTACATCACTTGGTTCTTCAGCTGCCGGTTCGCGGCTGGTTTCGACGCTCATCATGGCGTCGACGCGGCGCTCTAGTTCCTGCTCTTCAGCGGATTTTTCGGTTTGATCGGATTTCTTTTTAGCCATATGCGGTAACCTGCTCAAAGTCTATCAAGAAACCGGGCGCGGCGGTAGAGGCACGAGCGGACTGGTCCGGCGCTGGTAGGCGCGGTACTCGGCGTCTTTTTGGCGGCGCCGTTCGATAGGCGGAATGCCGGAAACAAAGATAATCAGCACGCTCAGCATCAGCGGTCCGGCCAGGCCGATCCAGCCCCAGCTTACCTGCAGAACAATCAGGCCAATGCCCCACCACTGCGCCAGCTCGCCGAAGTAATTCGGGTGACGGCTGTAGTGCCAGAGGCCGGTTTGCAGAACTTTGGGGTGCTGTTTGTCGAGCATGAAACTGGCCAGCTGGCGATCAGCGAAGGCTTCAATAACAAAGCCGACCAACCAGACCAGGCTCCCAGTCACAGTTAGCCAGCCAAGGCCCGAAAGTTGCCGCTGGCTGGCCATCATCACCGGCAAGCAGATAATCCACACCAGTGTGCCCTGCACTAAAAAGATCGAAAAGTAAGCCCGCAGCCAGAAATTGCTGCGCCATTTGTCGCTGAGTTCGCGGTAGCGCGGATCATCGCCGCGAGCTCGGTTGCGGCGCCAAATGTGCGTGCTCAACCTGAAGCCCCACACGCTGACGAGCAGCGCAATCACCAGCGAGTGCGGACTGCTGGCGCGGACTTCCACCAGCCAAGCGATCAACACGAAGCCCAGGCCCCAGGCCGTATCGACAGTATCCATACGGCGCCGGGTGCGAGCCAGCGCGTAGCCCAAAGTCATGTAGATCAGCAGAACCGCCGCACTCTCAATCATAAGGCTTAGCATAACTGTATTGTATCAGTTGAAACGCGCTCTTACTCATAAAGGTACAATGGAGGCATGCCCCTAGCCACGCCAGACGAACTCACCAAAGCCGCCCAGCATTTGAGCACGCGTGATCCAGTGCTGGCGCGAATTATTAAGCGGGCCGGCTTGCCTACTTTTGAACCCCATACTGATTACTACGGTGCGCTGGTGAATTCGATAGTCGGCCAGCAGCTCAGCGTCAAGGCTGCGGCGGCGATCAAGCAGCGTTTCCGCGCGCTATTTGATGGCAAGCTGCCGACGCCGGAACAGATCTTGGAGAAATCAGTGGAAGAACTGCGGGCCATCGGTTTTAGTAACGCCAAGGGCCGCTACGTACACGATTTGGCGCACCACGTTATTGAGGGCAAAGTCCGTTTTGACAAGCTGGACACGCAGTCCAACGAAGAAATTATTGCCGAGTTAACTGATGTGAAAGGCGTTGGCGAGTGGACGGTGCACATGTTTCTGATTTTCTGTATGGGCCGGCTGGACGTGCTGCCAACCGGCGATCTGGGCATCCGGGCTGGCGTCCGCGCATTGTACGATTTTAAGGATTTGCCCACGCCTGAGCAGGTTGCCGAAGTGGCTCAAAAGCATGGGTGGCACCCCTACGAATCTGCGGCCAGCTGGTATGTCTGGCGCTCGCTCGACAATGAACCGATTTAGGTTTTGGACCGATGCGGTGCGGCATCAAGATTGAGGCCGGCCAGCACTGAGCCGGTAAAGATCAGCAGGCCGCCGACCAGTTCGTGCGGCTGAGGTACTTCATGGAAAAGTATGAAGCCGAACAGCGCGCCGAAGATTAACTCGGTGGCTAAGATTACAGTGGCGATGTTAACGTCAAAATGCTGGTAGCCGTAGAGCAGCAGGTTGCTGGCGATCATGAGCACTGCTGCGAACACGAACGTCAGAATAGTTCCCCGCAGACTAACCGTGCGGATGATCCGCTCGCCAGACACCAGCGTTACGGCAAGACTGAGCAGCGCGCCCACGCCATACTGGATTCGCAGCACCGCGAAGCGGTTCA
>DATCFR010000034.1:0-3778 GCA_036509405.1 Saccharimonadales bacterium (SeqCode) | reverse complement strand
TCGTGGCGGCCGGGCACGGTGGAGGCTCGGTGTAAACGCGCCAGCAATTCCTTGGCCAAAATATCGTTGATTAGGCTGGACTTACCCGAGCCGCTGACACCACTAACTACCACCAGCTTGCCCAGCGGGATGGTGGCATCGACGTTTTGCAGATTATTCTCGCGGGCACCTTTAATAACCAGCGATTTGCCATTGCCGGCTCGCCGCTTTTTGGGCACCGCGATGCTTTTGGCACCGGATAAGTAATCGGCCGTGATGCTGCCCTTCGCCTTTTCGACTTCGCTTGGCGAACCATGAGCCACCACCTTGCCGCCGTGAATGCCGGCACCCGGACCGATGTCCAGCAGGCAGTCAGCGGTGCGAATGGTTTCCTCATCGTGTTCGACCACGATCACGGTGTTGCCGAGGTCGCGCAAGTGCTTCAGGGTGCGGATCAGTCGAGCGTTGTCGCACTGGTGCAAGCCGATGCTCGGCTCGTCCAAAACATAGAGCACGCCCATTAGCCCGGAGCCGATTTGGGTAGCCAACCGGATACGTTGGGCTTCGCCACCGCTGAGTGTATTGGCAGATCTTAACAAGTTAAGATAGTTTAGGCCAACATCTTGCAAGAACTGCAAACGGGCGCCGATTTCCTTCAGAATCATCTCGGCGATTTTGGTTTCTTTGGCGTCCAGCTTGAGGCCGTTAAACCACTTTAATGCCTCATCGATGGAACGCTGGCAGACGTCCATGATGGACTGCCCGTCAACGGTAATCGCCAGCACCTCTGGCTTGAGGCGCAGGCCTTTGCAGGCGTGACATGGTTTTTCCTGCATAAAGCGTTCGATGTCGCGACGGATAAAATCGCTGTCGGTCTCTTTGTGACGACGCTCCAGATTTGGAATAACGCCCTCATAGGTGGTCTCAAACGAACGGCCCATGCCAAGTCCAACTCGGAAGGTCTCCTTGCCGGTGCCGTACATGATGATGTTCAGCTGTTCCGGCGTCAGCTCGCCGGTCGGCACATGCAGGCTAAAGTTATATTTGTCGGCCACAGCCTGCAGCTTTTTCATGTACCAGTTATCGACGTTGATGCGGTTGTAGGGCCGGATGGCACCTTCAGCGATGGTTAATTTGCCGTTGGGAATCACCAGCTCCGGGTCAACCTCAAGCCGGTTGCCGAGGCCGGTGCAGACCGGACAGGCGCCGTGCGGCGAGTTGAAGCTGAAGGTCCGCGGCTCCAGCTCTGGAATGGCGATTTCGGGGTGCTGCGGGCAGGCGTACATCAGGCTGTAACTCCAGGTCTCGTCGTTGTCGGCATCGAGAATGACCACTTTGCCTTCGGCCACATCCAGCGCCTGCTCGACGGATTGCACCAGCCGGCCACGGCTGTCTTCATTATTCACCAGACGATCCACCACCACCTCAATGCGATGACGATAGGCTTTATCGAGTTCAGGGAATTCATCCAGAGCATAGACCACGCCGTCCACCCGTACCCGGGCGAAGCCGGCCCGCTGATACTGCTCGGGAACATGCTCAAAGGCGCCTTTTTTGTCAATTACCACCGGCGCCAGCACCATCAGGCGCTTATCGGCCGTGGTAGCGACAATTTGATCGATGATGCCGGTACTGGTCTGACGCACCACCGGTTGGCCGTCGATCGGACAGTGCGGCACGCCGATGCGGGCGAATAACAGGCGCAAATAGTCATAAATCTCGGTGACGGTGGCCACCGTGGAGCGCGGGTTGCGTGAGGTCGACTTCTGATCAATCGAAATCGCCGGACTGAGGCCGTCGATCTGGTCAACGTCCGGCTTTTCCATCAGCCCTAGGAACTGCCGGGCATAGGAGCTCAGCGATTCCACGTAGCGCCGCTGCCCCTCAGCGTAAATGGTATCAAACGCCAAGCTGGACTTTCCCGACCCGCTTAACCCTGTGATGACCACTAACCGATTGCGCGGAATCGTCACGTCGATGTTCTGTAAGTTATGCTCGCGCGCGCCCTTGACTACGATTTCTTCGGCCATTTTTCTCCCTCTGTAAGGCAGTCAATTATACAGAAAAACCGCAGCTTTTTCCAGTCTTTTCCCGTAATTTATGTACGTGAAAACGAACGGCCAAGCATATCGAGCACGTCTTGGGGCGGCGTGCCCTCTACTAATATGAGTTCGACAGCTTCGATGCCGTCTAAAATCCCTTGGGTTACTGATTGAAAATGCCGCCTGTCCTCTGCTCCTAAACTCCCTAATTCTTGGATGGGTTTGGCGGCAACAGTGGTAAAAGGATTGGCGGGTAGCGCAATATGCGGCCTGCCTAGATGAGCCTCAATCGGATCTTGGTGCGCCCTAGAGTGCGACAGACGGCGTGCCAGACGATAAGTACCGCCGAGGCTGGCTTCGTAGTCTGCTCCCCAAAAACCTTCGACTGCGGATGGAAAAGTATTGGGAGGCAAATGGCCTACACCATGCATACCAGATATTGCTAACAGACGTGTAGCGGCGAAGCCCACATCGATGTAGACGGAGGTTTTGCGGTGAGGCGGACCCTCTCCACCCCTTCCAGCCACGGTCTCTACGACCACGTCGCTGGTCAGCCATACCTTGCTGGTTTCCCCCCGGCTCATGCCTTCAGCTCTATCAAAATCACCAAAGTAATTTGCTATGTCATGGACTTTTTCATGAACGCCTTCAAAAACGGCACGCATAGTTGTGTCAGGCGGTAGTTCATCAAGATAAGCTGGCATGTGTATTCCTGTTAATCAATCCATAATAAAGCCTTGTATCGAATATGCAAGCATAAGCTCTAATACAATAGTGTTGACAGTCTGACAATTAGGTGTATAATTCGGCTCAAAGTTAACGAAAAATGAGGCCGTATGGTCTCAAGGGGCACCGATGTATAGTTTTTTCGTCCTTGGGTTAATTCCAGGGACCAACGTTCAAATCTCATTCCAGGCTTGGCTGGCAATGATGGCCGTATTACCATTTGTGGCACTACTTTTACGGGCACCAGTGCGACGACTTCTAGCCTTTGGCAAAGCAGCCGCGCCTCGCCTACCGCTCGACGCTAACCAGCTGCATCAGCGGATTCATCTGACGGCGCGATAGATTCGCCGTACAGCCTTAGTTCCTCGATTAAATATTGCTGTTCGCCGGTCAGCTTGCCAGCCGCCAATTCCTGCAAGCGGGTGAGATACTTGGCCAGACGGCTGTCCGCGCCACCGCTGAACAGCTTGCGATGGCAAAATTCGTCCCACTCGTGGCGTTCTTCCTCGCTTAAACTTCGCGGATAATTACGCGCCTTATACAGTGGCAGCAAGCTTTTAAGGCGTTCGTCTTTAAAATCACCTATTAGTTCGGTCAACTGCTCCGGTGGGGCGGCTCTGACAACGGGCATGCGCTGCCTGTCAGCGTCGTCAATAAAGCCGTCGTACAGCCGCTCATCAACACTGAGTTGGTCGCTGACTAGGCTCAGCTGGTCTTTTTCACGGGCTTCGTCCATCTGTTTAACGGCTGTGAACAGCCTTTCTACGAAGGCCGGACTATTTTGCGACACCAGGCGCAGGTTGCGGCTGACATCCTCGCGTGATAAGTGCAAACGCTCCAGCGTGGCTTCATCTTTGACCACGCCAGGCACTACGGCCGGGCAGCGGTTATATTTCAGCGTTTTGACGGGCAGACGCACAGCGTCGGGATCGCGCGTAAATTTCCAGGCCTCGATCAGTTCCTCAACCGACATCTTGAGGAACGGCGTCGGATCTTCGCGCAGGTTATACACCAGCGCGTAATCCTGCTGA
>DATCFR010000033.1:0-8730 GCA_036509405.1 Saccharimonadales bacterium (SeqCode) | reverse complement strand
GTACGCAGAGAGCTGCCCTACGCCGACATACCCGTTGTCAGTCTGGTTATCCCGAACGAACGGTCCGAGAGTATACAAAGATTTGTTGACCGGCCAGCTTAGCTGCAGCCGGTGGTGAAGCCACGGCCATGCTCGGAATTCGGCCGGTGAAGAATTCAGTACTTCTATATAGAAGCCTGATTTTTAATTTTAAGGAGAATGTAATGCAAGTTGGAGAAATGGGTGTAACGATTCCGGCTATTTACGGCGACGAGGCTCTGCCAGTACGCCCGCCCGAACCGTCGTTGGATATTGACAAGGCCCACGAACAGGCAAGGATTGTTGGGCAGATTGAAATGGAAATTGATGATCGCGTTGCAGTGATGGCAGAAGACCATGCGACTCGACGTGAACAGGTAGCATTTACAGATTCAAGCGGCGCAGATCGTGAAGTCAGTCAGCGGCGTTTTGTGCGTATTATTAGGCGCGAGAAGGCTATGCGAGAACGTCTGGTCGCGGCTTATGGTGGGCAAAGAGCAGTCGCGGCTTACTAAACAATACCGTAAAGGAGATTCGACCTTTAGCTGCAGCCGGTGGTGGAGCCGCAAGAGGTGCAGACGTAGCAGCTGCCGGCGCGCTGGGTTTGGTTGCCACAGTTGTAGCACAGCGGTGCGGCGGAGTCGCCGACCGTGGCTTTGGCGTCAGCGGTAGCAATGGCCGGAGCCTCACTCACAGCCGGTGAGGGCTGGACAGCGGCTTGGACTGATGGCGCGGGCTGCGCTTCGAGCGTAACTGGCTCTGAGACTTCGTTGGTTTCAACCGTTTCTAACAGATTGGTTTGCAGTTCTGGCATATCGTCGATGTCGGCCATGCCGAGTTCTAGGCGATCGTCAAAGCTTAAGTAGCTGAGTGCCAGACGGCGAAAAATGTAATCTACTAGGCTGGAAGCCGTGCGGATGTCGGGGTCATCGGTAATGCCGGCTGGGGCGAAGGACATGTTGGTGAGGCCGTGGACATAGCTCTTGAGCGGCACGCCGTATTGCAAGCCATAGCTAACCGAGACGGCCAGAGAGTCCATGATGCCGGCCAGGGTCGAGCCCTGTTTGGCAATCTTCATGAAGACTTCGCCGGGCATGCCGTCTTCGAATTCGCCGGCGGTGACGTAGCCTTTGACGCCCGCCACTTTGAAGGCGAAGGTCTTGGCGTTGCGGTGCTTGGGCAGTTCGCGGCGGATGGCGCCTTTAACGATGAACTTGTCGTTAACAGAGGCGGCCACGGCCGGAACCGGTTCAGTGGCAGCTACATTATTGTTGGCGTCGCCGCCCTTTTTGGCCATGCTGAGCGGTTGGGCAACCTTACAGTTGTCGCGGTAAATGGCAACGGCTTTGAGGCCCATTTTCCAGGCATCGATGTGCAGCTGCTCAATGTCTTCGACGCTGACGTCTTCGGGCATGTTGACAGTTTTGCTGATGGCGCCGCTGATGAACGGCTGTACGGCGGCCATCATCTTGACGTGACCCAGATAGTGAATGGCGTTGTCGCCCATACTACAAGCAAAAACGGCTTCGTGCTCTTTTTTGAGGTGTGGCGCGCCGAGAATGGTCTTTTCTTCGTCGATGTAGGCCACAATGGCGTCAATTTCTGGCTTGGCATAGCCCAGGTTTTTGAGGGCACGCGGCACGGTCTGGTTGACGATGCTCATATTGCCGCCACCGACTAACTTCTTGAATTTAACGAGGCCCAAATCAGGCTCAATGCCGGTGGTGTCGCAGTCCATCATCAGGCCGATGGTGCCGGTCGGTGCCAGTACTGAAGCCTGTGAGTTGCGCACGCCATAGAGTTCGCCGAGTTCGACGGCTTCGTCCCAGGCGCTGGCAGCAGCACTGAGTAGCTCTTCGGGTACCAGGGAGGCGTCGATCTTGGAAACTTCAGCGCGGTGCATGCGCAGCACGTTCAGCATGCCTTCGCGGTCTTTCGCATAGCCGGCAAATGGGCCGACCCGGTGCGCGATTTTGGCACTAGTGGCGTAGGACTGGCCGGTGAGCAGTGCCGTGACGGCAGCGGCGATGGCGCGGCCTTCGTCGGAGTCGTAGGGCAAGCCGAGCGCCATCAGGAGCGCGCCGAGGTTGGCGTAGCCGATGCCGAGCTCACGGTAAGCGCGGGCGGTTTTGGTGATCGATTTGGTGGGATATTCGCTGTAACCGACTAGGATCTCTTGGGCCGTGAACAGCAGTTCCGCGGTATGAATGAATGCTTTGATGTCGAAGGTGTCGTC
Source organism: Saccharimonadales bacterium (SeqCode) (assembly GCA_036509405.1). Lineage (GTDB taxonomy): Bacteria > Patescibacteriota > Saccharimonadia > Saccharimonadales > UBA4665 > DATCFR01. The sequence continues at coordinate 6,476 of DATCFR010000033.1, read as the reverse complement.
CTCGCGCAGGTACTTCAGCAGGTTGACGCTGGCCAAGTTACAGGCCGAGTTATCGAGGTGCATGTATTCGCTGCAGGGGTTGGAGCCATTGATACGGCCGGCGTTCGGCGTGGTGTGCCACTTGTTAATGACGGTGTCGAACTGCATGCCGGGGTCGGCACATTCCCAGGCCGCTTCGGCGAATTGCCGGAACAGGTCGCGGGCTTTAACTTTTTTAACGCTTTTGCCGTCTGTAACGGCGCGCAAGTCCCAGTCATCGTCATTCTGGACGGCTTGCATGAAGTCGTCGGTCACGCGCACTGAAATGTTGGCGTTCTGGTATTGGATGCTGAAGGAATCCTTGCCGTCCAGGCTCATGTCCCAGCCCAAGGTTTGCAGATCGCGCGCCTTGCGCTCTTCGATGGCTTTGGACCAAATGAATTCCTCAACGTCCGGGTGGTCGGCATTTAAAATGACCATCTTGGCGGCCCGGCGGGTTTTGCCGCCACTCTTAATAGCTCCAGCACTGGCGTCGGCGCCGCGCATAAAGCTCAGTGGGCCGCTTGCAGTTCCCGCACTTTTACCTAGGCGCTCTTTAGATGATCTTATAGGACTGATGTTAATGCCGGAACCGCTGCCGCCCTTGAAGATCATGCCTTCTTCGACGTACCAGTTCAAAATGGCCGGCATGGTATCTTCGATGCCGAGGATGAAACAGGCGCTGGCCTGTTGCGCGCGTTCCGGCGCGCCGATGTTAAACCACACCGGGCTGTTAAAGGCTGCGCGCTGGGTAGCCAAAATATACTTGAGCTCCTCACGGAAGTCTTCGGCCTCGGTGTCAGAGCTGAAGTAGCCTTCCTGTGTTCCCTGGCGGGTCACGGTGTCCACGACCCGGTCTATAAGGTGTTGGAGCGAACTCTCGCGCTCCTTGGAGCCGGGTGTGCCGGTGAAATACTTCTGCGCCACGATGTTAATGGCATTCAGCGACCAGCCCTCGGGGAACTCCACCCCCTTCTGCTCAAACACCGGCGTGTCATTCATCGGATTTTTAATAATAGAATCCCGCTTAACCCACTTTAACTGATCGTAGGCCTTGCTTTTGGCGGGAGTGAAAAGCCTCGCCACCCCTAAGGAAGTCGTCTGTCCCATAGTCTGTCCCTCTTTTCTTAGCGATGACTCCCCAGACGGTGCTCTCTCAAGCCGCCGAAGCGTCATCATAATGATTTTAAGTTTTTATTGTTGTTATGGTGTTTGTTTAGAGTGCCGTACGAGCCCTTAGGTGCCGATATGCTTGCCTTGCTTGACCAGGGATAGTTCCTGTTCGAAACCAGCGATATCCTTGAAGCGTCGATAGACGCTGGCAAAGCGCACGTAGGCAACCTCGTTGAGCCTGGCCAATTGATCCATCACCAGTTCGCCGATGCGAGTGGAGCGTACCTCCTGATCTCCACATTCGTAGAGCTCCTGCTCAATCGCATTCACCACTTTTTCGAGCTGCAGGCTGGTGACAGCCGTTTTTTCGCAGGCCCGATACAGGCCAGCTAAAAGTTTCGCTCGGTTAAACAGTTCGCGCTTGCCGTCATTCTTAATGACGATGAGCTGCGGCCGCTCCAGACGTTCATATGTCGTGAAACGATGCCCGCAGCTGTTGCACATGCGGCGGCGGCGGATGGCTTGGCCCTCTGCCACGTCACGCGATTCGATCACTTTGATGTCGTCGCTCTGGCATTGGGTGCATTTCACGTAAGCCTCCTATTGCGGAATGGCCGGCCTGGCGATGTGCCGAGCGACCCTCCCCTTACCATTAAATGTGCTCAGCATTGGATTGGCTATATGATATTGGTTTTCCACATATAGTGCTGCGTGTTTCTAATATAACTCTAGCTGTAGCGCTTTGCAAGCATATAAACGCTGTATTATTTAATACGGGCTGTCAGGGGTTTAGGCGTCGTCGTCATCTTTGCGGCGGCGGCCCAGGCGACGCAGAAATGAAGGTTTTTCGAGTTCATCTTCCAGTTCGCTGCTGACTACGCCGGTCGAGCTGTCATCATCTTCATCGGACTTATCGTCTTTGTCTGAGTCGTCGGCATCGTTGGCTTTTTTGTCGTCTTCCGGCTTATCATCGTCTTCGTTAATGGACCAGATGTTGGGCATCGTGGTCTCGCGCGTAAAGTCATTGTGCTCGGTTTGGTCGTCGCCAAGGTTCATGTCGATCTCGGATAGAGCTTTTTCGTCCTGCTTGCTGGTGCGGTTGGGGTTATCGAGCGTGGGGCGGGCTTTGTCGCGACTGGCCGAGCTCTTGCCGTCAGCCCTTTTAGCGAAATACGAAGCGTCGAAGCCCGTGGCCACGACGGTAATGATGACCTCGCCGTCCAGTTCCGGATTGATGGTGGCGCCAAAGATGATGTTGGCATCAGGATCGGCCGCCGTGGTGATGGCTTCGGCAGCGGCATTGATTTCGTGCATGGCTAGATCGTTGCCGCCGATGACATTGAACAGGATGCCGCGGGCACCGTCGATAGAAACTTCCAGCAGCGGCGATTCAATAGCCTGTTGGGCAGCGGTGACGGCACGGTTTTCGCCACCAGCACGGCCAATACCCATAAGCGCCGAACCGGCCTTGCTCATAACAGTTTTGACGTCGGCGAAGTCGAGGTTAATCAGGCCGTGAACAGTGATCAGATCGGAAATACCCTGCACGCCTTGGCGCAGCACATCGTCGGCCACTTTGAAGGCTTCGGTGAGCGGTGTGTCGCGGTCGATAGTCTCCAGCAGTCGGTCGTTGGGAATAACAATTAAGGTGTCGACGGCGCTGCTGAGTTTTTCGATGGCGACGTCGGCATTCTTGCGGCGCTTTTCACCTTCGAAGGCGAAAGGCTTGGTGGCAAAGCCGACCACGAGCGTGCCCATTTCGCTGGCGATCTCGGCCACCACGTGGCCGGCGCCGCTGCCGGTACCGCCGCCGGCACCGATGGTTATGAAGACCATGTCAGCGCCTTCAATGGCGGCTTTAATCTCGTCGCGCGATTCGCTGGCGGCGCGTTCGCCAACGCCTGGATCGGCCCCGGCGCCCAGGCCGCGGGTGGCATCCTTGCCAATGTGAATTTTCTGGTGGGCTTTGGAGTGATGCAGAGCTTGGGCATCGGTATTTATGGCGATGAACTCGACGTTTTCGATGCCAGCGTCAACCATCCGGTTGATGGCCGCTCCGCCGGCGCCGCCGACGCCGATTACCTTAATCTGCGCGAATGTCTCGATGGCTGGCTCGACGACTTGTGCCATAAACTCCCCTCTCTTCCCGAAAACCCTAGCTAATATACGTCGTAGTATACCCCGCCGCCTCTGAAAGTTCAACAAATTTATCCGGGCGTTTTTGGGTTAATCGAGCGGACCTTAGCGCTTATATAAATTTTATGCGCGATTTAATGGCTGGCCATTTGGCGCACCTAACTTGCCTAATTTATGTACTCGCGTGCGTGATCTCAGCCGTTAAACACGGTTGGTGTAGCCCATTACCTCTTGCACTATGTCTCCCTGCAAGCTCTGGCCTAGGGCTCCTTCGGTATCAAACTGAAACAGTTCCCCGGGTATAGCGAAGTGGTCGATATCTGCTTCTCTAACAAAATGTGAAGTAGCCTCAGTACCACCTTCATGGACGATAAGCACAAATTCGCTGTCGGGATTAACCTGGGGAGCATCTCTTTGCCGCCTTAGATTGCGGGTGGCGGAGCCGATTTCGATTGTCCGGGCAGTGCCATCGGGCTTTTGCAGATGAATGACTATCTCCTCTAAGCCGCCGTCGGCCGGTTCTTTGAGCCTCATCGCCGGTATACAGCCTGCTTTGAACTTAATTTCGCGCTCAAAGCTGCCGAACTTAAGCCTGATTGGATGGTCAAGATCCGTAAGCGCCACGAAAGGAGTTTCGAGACCCGATTCGGTAATCTCTAGCTTGGAGCGTGCCGGATAATGTTCGCGAGCATGTAGCATAGCTGACCTCTGGTAATAAAGATATATTATAGTAAATTATGCGTTGAAAGTCAAATATAGCTTCTTCGTGCAAGGTTGATGCAATAAGAGATACTAGCCTTTGAGACGGCGGAAAACACCGCCGAGCAGAGCGCGGGCTTGCTGCGTGCTGCCACCGGCGCCGGGTGGCAGATCGGGCAATAACAGCATGTCGAGCAACATTAGGCCAACGACGGTCACAAAGCCTTGGTCTTCAACGGTGTCGGCCAGGCCGCCAACACCCCGGAGCTTGCCAATACGGGCCGGCAGCTGGAGTTTTTCGCGGGCCAGTTCGTCCAGGCCAGGCAGCTTAGAGGTGCCACCGGTCAGCACGATGCCGCCGGGCAGTTTGCGCGAGCGCTTAATCTTTTGCAGTTCTTTATCGACGTATTCCAGCAGTTCTTCGGCGCGGGCTTCAACCATCATGTTCACTTCTTCGCCGTCGAAGTGATGCGTTTTGCTGCCAACTTTAACGTTAAGATTGGAACGCTTGGCGTCCTGATGCAAATTAGCATGCTGCAATTTGACGGCCTCGGCGATGTCCAGATCAGTCTTGAGGCCAATGGCCAGATCATTGGTAATATGCTGGCCACCGAGCGGTAATACAGCTACATATTGGACCTCGCCGTCTTCGAAAACGATCAAGTTAGTCGTGCCAGCGCCGATGTCGATCAAGGCCGTGCCGGCTTCCTTTTGCTGACGAGTCAGCACGGCTTCGGCAGCAGCCAAACCAGAGACAGTATGGTGGGTCGGCGCAATTTCGGCTTTATCGAGCGCCATGTCGAGGTTGCGCAGATTCGGCGAAGCCGCGGTCACAATATGGGCGTCCACCTCTAGACGAACACCGTGCATGCCCACCGGGTCTTTTATATTGCGCTGGCCGTCGAGACTGTAGTTTTTAGCGAAAAACTGGATGATTTCGCGGTTCGGCGGTAATGACACGATAGTTGCCGCCTCCTCGACGCGCAACCGGTCTTCCGGGGTGATTTCGCGGTTGGCGGTGCTAATGGCGATAACACCCTCGGAGTTAAGCCCGCTCACATGCGAACCATTAACATTAACTGTGGCGTGCTTGATGGAGACGCCGGCAATGCGCTCGGCCTCGGTGACGGCATGGACGATGGCATCGGCGACTTCGTCGACATGCACCACGGCGCCGCGGCGCATACCCTGGTTCGGCGCCTGCCCGTGGCCAATGATCGAAGGCATATTGCTGCCGTTAGGGTCAAACATGCCGACCACGCAGCGCACGTGGCTGGTGCCGATGTCGAGACCAATGAAGTGTTGGTCAGGGCTCATGCCGACATCTCTTTTCGTGTCGAGAAGTATAGATTGTGAGGCGAAAACTGCGTAGGACGAGGAGGCGTAATTATTACGCTGACGAGTGATACACAGTTTGCAGCCCGCAAGCTATGCTTCGTAGAAGAAAATGAGATGTCGGCATGAGCCCTTTGGTCTTGCATCTTGGCGCTTAGTATAGCGCTATTGCTTCCCCTAGGGCAACTCTTCGAGAGTTAAGGAAGCGTTTCGTATCTATTTATTACAGCCACCGAACCAAGGCGGCAATCAAGAGCTATATCTGCCACTCTGCGTCGGCCCAGCCAAGCGACCGTCAGCTGATCAGGCTCAAAAACTCCGACCCGTTGATGAATTATGCTAGCGGCCAGACTTTCCGCTGCCTCCCGCTCGCGAGTAATCAAGTCATCCTCTTCCTCCGAGCCAAAAGGCGCACCACCACTAAGCCACAGTTCGGTAGCTTCGGGTGAACGACTTAATTCAAACGCCGCCTCAAGTACTCTCCGGAAACCATCACGAGAAGTTTTTCCTCTATCCTCTGACCCTAATACGCTTTTAAAATGGCCGGCTACACCTTTCCGGCTCAGGCGGTTATACCCCACAATGGCCAAGCCATGACTAATATCGGGAATCCACAATCTGCCTGCTTCTTCACAGCTATGCCAATCATCCGTAGAAACTGTCGGCACTTCCGAATCAGGTGGCGGTGGCTTGCCTTCAATCCAGTGAGGTGGAGTGCTAAATTCTCGCATGGTCCTCTTCCCTAGCTACTCCACGGTACTCGTTAAAATCTCAGCGCCGTTTTCAGTGATAAGTACGGTGTGCTCAAAATGAGCCGCCCAGGCACCATCGGTGGTTAAGACGGTCCAGTTATCCTGCCCGATGTGAATGCGCTCCTCGCCGAGGGTTACCATCGGTTCAATGGCGATGGTCATGCCGGCGCTCAACCAGGGGCCGCTGTCCGGCCGGCCGTAATTGGGGATGTTGGGGTCCTCGTGCAGCTCGTGACCGACGCCGTGTCCCACCAGATCGCGGACAATGCCGTAGTGATATTTTTTCAGATAGCTTTCGATAGCCGCACCGATGTCGCCGGTGCGGACTTGGTCGTGCACAGCGTCAATGCCTACCTGCAAGGCGGTTTCAGTGTGGCTCAGTAGTTCCAGGTGCCGCTTTTGCTTGGGTTTGCCGGCTATAAC
>DATCFR010000032.1:0-3131 GCA_036509405.1 Saccharimonadales bacterium (SeqCode) | reverse complement strand
GAGCGTCATGCATAATACGTCAACCCGAATGGCAGATGGTTTCGAGTATGGTTTGGGAGCGGAGATCGGCATTAGCACCGGCAAGCTGCACGCACGCGGGCCAGTTGGCCAAGAGGGCCTGACGACTTACAAATGGATCGTGGAAAGCAATGGTGTCACCCGAGGGTGATATATTAAATACAAGCAGGAGATACACGTGCGTTTGAGCCAACTATTTACCAAAACCAGTAAGAACGTACCAGCAGATGAAACTGCCCGTAACGCACGTCTGTTGATTCAAGCGGGTTTCATTCATAAAGAAATGGCAGGTGTTTATAGCTTTCTTCCGCTTGGGCTGAAAGTTCTGAGTCATATTACGGCCATTGTTCGAGATGAAATGGATGCCATAGGTGGTCAGGAGCTTCTAATGCCCGCTCTTCAAGTTAAGGAACGCTACGAAATTACAGGACGGTGGAGCGACGATGTCGTTGATAACTGGTTTAAGACCAAGCTGGTCAATGGCAGCGAGCTGGGGTTAGGTTTTTCGCATGAAGAAAATCTGGTGCCAATTCTCAAAAACTTCGTTGCCTCTTATAAAGATTTACCAATCGCACCATATCAAATTCAGACAAAATTCCGTAATGAATTACGGAGTAAAAGCGGACTGATGCGAGGTCGTGAGTTTCTTATGAAAGATATGTACTCTTTTGCAATTTCAGAGGCCCAGCATCAGGATTTTTATAAAAAAGCTCAGACGGCCTATCAAAATATTTATGATCGACTTGGGATTGGCGAGCGAACCGTAATGGTGCGTGCGAGCGGCGGCATTTTTAGCAAATATAGTCATGAATTTCAGACGTTTAGTGATGCGGGCGAAGATTTGATATTTCAAACCAGCGACGGCGAATACTACAACCGTGAGGTCGTTGCCGCAAAAGTAGCGCAAGCTAATCAAACGGAAGAGCCGGCGTCTTATCAAGAAGTTGAAGGTAAAGACGTAATAGGAGTGCGAGCACTTTTAAAACACCTGAACATACCAATTGAAAAAAGCACCAAAACCTTACTTTATACGACCGATACCGGGGAAGTTATTGTTGTGGCTATTCGTTCTGATTACGAAGTGAATGAACTAAAGCTGCTTGATACGGTAGTTTGTAAAACTTTGAGACTTGCCAGTGAAGCAGAAGTTAAAGAATTAACTGGCGCAGAGACCGGCTACGCCGGACTTGTTAATTTGCCAAATGGTACTTCTATCTTCTTAGATGATTCACTTGAAGGCCTGTGTAATTTTGAAACTGGCGCCAATAAGACTAATTATCATGCCGTTAACGTCAACTTTGGCCGAGATGTTGCTAAGCCGGATAAGTTTTATGACTTTAAGCTCGCACGCGAGGGTGACCTTGATCCGGCGACTGATAAACCTATGAAGACCCAGAAAGCTATTGAAGTCGGTAACATTTTTTCACTTGGGACAAAGTTCACAGAACCATTTAGTCTCAGCGTGCCTAATGCAGACGGCGAACTCATCACCCTTATCATGGGCTGTTATGGCCTTGGGGTCACTCGCGTTATGGGCACGATCGCCGAATTGTTAAGTGATGAGCGCGGCCTGGTCTGGCCGGCCGCGGTGGCGCCGGCGCAGGTGTATCTGGCCCGGCTGGGCGATAATCCAGATGCGGTGAAGCAGGCTGACGAGTTGTATAATCGCTTGACAGCCGCGGGCGTGGGAGTACTATATGATGACCGCTCCTTGAGGCCCGGCGAGAAGTTCGCTGACGCCGATCTGCTCGGCATACCCTACCGGGTAGTCGTCAGCGACAAGACGGCAGCCGAGGACAATTACGAACTAAAGGCTCGCCAAAGTGATGATTCTCGTCACATAAGCTTTAAGGAGCTGCTAGAAATACTAGGCACGCCCGGCTAAGACTTGCTATACTGTGGGCAAACTGCGAAAGTTGACACGGACAAGACCGGGTAAGGCCATTAGCTAAGGAGAGTATCGATGAAGAAGTTATTTCGATTGACCCGGACGGGCGTCGACGAATTACAGACCGAACTTGACACTTTGCTGAGCAAGCGAAGTGGGATTGCTGATGCCATTAAAACGGCCCGCGAACTGGGCGATCTGGCCGAGAACGCCGAATACCAGTCGGCGCTGGCTGAAAAAGACCGCAACGAAACCCGTGTTTCCGAGATCGAGAATATTTTGCAGAACGCCGAAATTATTAAAAAGCCGCGTGGCGACAGCAAGGTCCAGCTGGGCTCCACCGTCAAGCTCAAAGGGCAGGGCGGCAAGGCCAAAGAGTTCCAAGTTGTTGGTACTGTTGAGGCCGATCCTTTGAGCGGCAAAATCAGCGATGAATCACCGATTGGCCAGGCGCTGCTCGGCAGCCAGGTTGGTGAAACCGTCAAAATCACCACTCCCACCGACACCACGGCTTACAAAGTCGTCGAAATCTCCTAGCTAACAGATACAAACTCGGTTATACTTGAGCCATATGCAGTGGTTGAATAAAATCGCCGACGATCTGATTGAGCGGCAGCCGGAAGGCGAAATTTTAATTGAGAGCGGTGCCTCGCCGTCGGGCACCTATCACCTAGGGCACATGCGCGAACTAGTGACGGCCGACGCCATCATGCTGGAGCTGAAGCGCCGCGGCCGCGAGGCCCGGCACGTGCAATACGTCGATGACCTTGATGCTTTGCGCAAAATTCCAGTTGATGTGCCAGCCGAATATGACAAATACCTAGGCTACCCAATCTGCGATATTCCGTCGCCGGACGGCAGTGACGGCTCGTACGCCGATTACTTCCTGCAAGGCTTAATCGATGCTTGCCAAACTCTCGGTATAGAGGTTGAATACATACGTTCCTACGAAAAATACCGCGCTGGCGCCATGGTGCCAGCCATTGAGCGCGCCCTGGAGCGCGTGCCCCAGGTCCGCCAAGCGTTGGAACAGATTGCCGGCCGCCAGCTCGACGAGCAGTGGACGCCAATTCAAGTCCTGGAAGACGGCCGCCTAAAAAACCGCGCCTTTGTGAGCCTGGATAAGACCGCTCAAACCATCGAGTACAAAGACGCCTCCGGCCAGACGCAAACCGCCAACTACGCCAAGGGCGAGGTCAAACTGAACTGGCGCCTGGATTGGCCA
>DATCFR010000031.1:0-6052 GCA_036509405.1 Saccharimonadales bacterium (SeqCode) | reverse complement strand
CTGCCACCGATCCGGCAGCGGCGGCTCTGCCACCGACTGCCAAGCGTTCTTTCAAGCCCCTGCTAATCGCGCTGATCGCCATCTTAATTGTTGGTGTTGGTTCGGCGGCTGCCTATGTGGGCGTTGTGATACCTAATAAGCCTGCCAATGTATTAAGAACGGCCTTTCTGAATACTATCCAAGAGAAGCAAGTCAGCACCACTGGCACGGTTGACGCCGGCGGCTTCAAAGCCACATTCTCCACGGCCGCTAACACCACGGCCAAGGCCATAGACGCAAAAGTCAACTTGACCATCTCGGGTGTTACTTTCCCAGTTGAGGGGCGCCTCATAGGCCACAACTTTTACTTCAAAGTCGGCGACCTGACCACCATCGCCAATCTGCTCAGTGCTTATAGCCCGAATGCCAGCAGTATCGCCCAAACTCTTAATACGCAAGTAGCAAACAAGTGGATAGTGGTGGACAGTACCATCATTGATCAAGAAGCTCCCCTCAAATGTGCGCTTGATATTAACTGGGGTCTTACCTCTGCTGACATCCAACTGCTGGGCAATCAGTACGGCCAACATCCGTTTAGCAGCATACAAAGTACTAGTACCGATCAAGTTAACGGTAAAGCCGCCGAAAAATTCGCTCTCAGTATTAGCAATGCCGAGCTCAATAGTTTCGGCAACGGGGCAATCAATATATCGATAGTGAAAAATTTGGAAAAATGTTCGAGCGACTTTAAGTCCGGGGTAACCCCCTCTAACGATAAGCGCCACACGCCCCTGACGGTCTGGGTTGATAAGGGCAGCAAGCGCATTGTGCAAGTTGCGTTCCAGGATGGTAGCACCGGATCTGCAACAGTCAAGTTAAGTTACACCCCCGTTTCCATTACTGCGCCGAGTAACCCCGAGCCTGTGCTGCAGCTTATCAGCACTTTGGAAAGTGCCTCGGGCGGGAGTACTGATCTGTCGCAGCTATTTGGCGGCTCTACCGGTGCTACGAACTAGCGCTTAAGGTATACTGAAAAGCGTGAATGTCGTCGTTGACGGTCTCTTAACTCGTTACGAACTTGCCGGCAAGGGCAAACTGGTGCTGCTCTTGCACGGCTGGGGCGCGGACTTGCAAAGCCTGGGCGAGCTGCGCCGCGGCCTCAGTAAGCGCTACCGCGTGCTGGCGCTGGATTTGCCGGGCTTTGGCGGCACGCAAGCGCCGCCCGGAGTCTGGGACCTGGACAATTATGCCGGCTTTGTGAAAGCCGCTCTGGCCAAGCTGGACCTGAAGCAGCCGTACGCCGTCATCGGGCACAGCAACGGCGGCGCACTGGCCGTGCGGGCAATCAGCCTTGGCACGCTCAAGCCGGAAAAACTGGTGCTGCTGGCGGCTTCGGGCGTGCGCACCAATAATAAGTTTCGACGTTTTTTCTTGAAAGTTATCGCTAAAACCGGCAACGCCGTCACGATTTGGCTGCCGCAGCGCTATCGGCGAGCTCTGCGCAAACGCCTGTACGGCGTGGCCGGCTCCGACATGCTGGTGGTGCCGCATTTGCAGGATACGTTTAAGAAAACCGTGCGCCAAGATGTCCAAGCCGATGCTGTTGCGATTGCCGTGCCTACGCTGCTGCTTTATGCTGCCGACGACGACGCCATCCCGCTGGCCGACGGCCGCCAATACAACCAGTTGATTAAAAATTCGCGCTTGGAGGTGATCGACAATGCCGGGCATTTTGTGCAGCAAGACCAGCCCGCTAAAGTCGAAGCCTTGATCGAGGAGTTTTTGCGATGATGCGCAAACTGCTGAGCCAGTACCGGCCGAGCTATCCAACGGTTTTGGTGTACATGCTGCAGGGCAGCGAGTATCGAGTCGGGCCTTATCTGAAATGGGTGTGGCGGACGCAGGATTTCACCACTGTTATGCATCGCCGCCAGCTGGAGCTGACCCGTCCCGCGCGTTTGCTGCGCTTGGCTCTACGGCTCGGCATACTGCTGCAGATCCTGGTAGGCATGGGACTGGTCTACCTTGGCGGCTGGCACAATCTCGCTGGCGGCGTGGCCTTCGGCCTGGCGCTTATTATTATCTATCCGTTTTTGTGGGCTTACCTAATCGTGCTGCCGTTGCTGATGGGCCGTGAACTAAGCACCAAGCCCAAAGAGCAGCGCTTAATAGCTGCCTCGACTACTAATTTCGCTGACCACCCAGGCGTGAAAATCGCCGTCGCCGGCAGTTACGGCAAGACGACTATGAAGGAGCTGCTCGCCACTGTCCTGGCGGAAGGCCTGAAAGTCGCGGCCACACCGGCGAACAAAAACGTCAGCATCAGCCATGCCCGCTTCGCCCAAAAGCTCACTGGCGATGAAGATGTACTGATTATCGAGTACGGCGAGGGCGCGCCCGGCGACGTTGCCCGCTTTGCGCGTATCACCCAGCCCACCCACGCCATTATTACCGGCCTAGCTCCGGCTCACTTGGACCGCTATAAAACCTTGCAAGCCGCCGGCGAAGATATTTTTGCCGTGGCGGATTACCTGAAAGGCAAACAGGTGTACGTTAATGACGAGGCGCCGGCTGTTAAGCCTTTCCTCAAACCAACTTACGAAGTATTCGACCAAAAGGGCGCGCTGGGCTGGAAGGTCGGCAAAATCCGCATTAGTCTGGAGGGCACGGATTTTACCCTCAGCAAAGGCAAGCAGATCATGGAGCTGCACAGTGATCTGGTCGGACGGCACCAGGTCGGCTACCTGGCGCTGGTAGCGGCGCTGGCGCGCCAGCTCGGGCTGAGCAAGCAGCAAGTCGTGGCTGGCATCGCCAAAACCAAGCCGTTCGAGCACCGCATGCAGCCCTACTCGTTAGCCGGTGCCTGGATCGTTGACGACACCTACAATGGTAACTTGGAAGGCCTGCGCGCTGGCACTGGGCTCTTAAAAGAGCTCAAAGCCAAGCGCAAAATCTACATTACGCCCGGCTTGGTTGACCAGGGTGAGGAAACCGAGCGCGTGCACCGCGAGGCCGGTGAGTTAATTGCGGCCGCCCAGCCTGACCTGGTAGTGCTCATGAAGAACTCTGTGACAGGGTTTATTGAGCAGGGCCTTAAAGCCGGCAAATTCCAGGGCGAACTGCGCATCGAAACCGATCCGCTCGACTTCTACACCAACCTGAAGCATTTCGTGGCCAGCGGCGATCTCGTTGTCATGCAAAACGACTGGACTGACAACTACGTCTGAACATCCATACCCAGTCCTTTTCAGCCACTCAGTTAATGGTTGAAGGCTTTAGATTAATTTTTTGAGGTGGAACCTGGACGTATTTGGTTACTTTCGGGGGGTTGTAGCCGTCTCTATATATCTGATTATTGAAGTGTAATTGATCTAAGGTGAGTACACAGACCCCTATTACTAAGGCTACTACGACGCCTATGAGAGACACCACCACAAGAGTTAGTATGTTTTGTGATAAGTCTTCAACATTACCAAGCCGCGAATTAAAAGTTGCCGGAAGAGCTTCAGTCCCTAAACCCTCTCTCGGGGTGACGTAATTAGCACCACCCGAGGAGGATCGATCGCTCATTACACGTAGACTCTCTCGATATTCCGGGTGCTATCAGGTAACTCAGTTACTTCGATATTCTTCCCAATGAAATCGAAGAAATTTATCCCAGCGATTATCTGACCTCGTACAATTGTTGCACCGGGCTCAAATACATTACTTCCTATTTGAGTCCGTGCGATGAAAGCCAGTGTATTCCCGTCAATGGGACGGAATACTTGGTAGAAGGTCATTAGAGCCATGTCACCACCCTGCGTGACAACTTTTGCATAAGCATATTATATCACATGTTTTTGTTTATTGAAAGTTTCGCTACCCACCAAAGCTACTCCTCTTTATAGTATCTCTATAGAATCATAGCATAAGCAGTTAATAATTAGCACAACTATAGGTTTCTCGTCGCCCAAGTTAAAGTAACTATTTAGCTGGCTTCTTCCTGCTAACCTTCCTCAAGACCTTAAAAACTCCTTTTGATCGACACCTTTGACTGTTTCTTTTTGGTAGTAATACTCCCATTTTAGCATGACAGGAATTGTAGCTTGTAATTGCATAGCTGAATTGCGATAATGGTGCTTATGGAAACCATTGCGGTGATTTTCGGCGGCCGATCGGCCGAACACGACGTCTCGATTGTGACTGCGCTGGCCAGTATCATCAAGCCGCTGGAGCTGACTAAAAAATATCGGGTAGAAACCGTGTACATCGCCAAAGATGGCGCTTGGTACTGGGACGAAAAACTCAAAGATATCAGCCTATTTAGTTCAGGCGGCATCCAGGACTATTTGCACCACACGCAGCCCGCTAGTGTGCAGTTTGACGGCGGCATGACGCTCGTGAAAGCTAGCGGCATCGCCGGCCGCAAGCAGGCTCGCAAAATTGATCTGGTCTTTCCGGCTACGCACGGCACCTACGGTGAAGACGGTGCGCTCATGGGGCTGCTCGATATGGCCGGCATCCCGTACGTGGGCTGCGGTGTCAGCGCGGCGGCCGTGGCTATGGACAAGGTACTGGCCAAAGAAATAGCGCTTGCCAATGGCATTGCAGTCTCCAAGTTCCTGGCTTTCACCAAAGCTGAACTGGAGCGCGAAACTGGCACGGCGTTAAAGAGTATTATTAAAAACCTCAGCTACCCCTTGTTCGTGAAGCCGGCGCATCTCGGTTCCAGCATTGGTATCAGCCGGGTCACGAGCGACGCCGAGCTGCGCAATGCGCTGGAGGTGGCGGCACATTATGACGACAAGGTGATTGTCGAGGAAGCTGTTAATAACCTTATTGAAGTCACACTGCCGATTATGGGCAATGACCGACCGCAGCCGGCGCTGCTGGAGCGCCCCATGACCGAGGCCGAAGATTTCTTTGATTTTGACACCAAATACATTGGCAATGGCAAAAAGGGCGGGGGCAAAAAGAGTGGCGTCAAAGGTTCGCAGGGCTACAGCCAAATTCCGGCCGAATTGCCAGAGGAAGTCTATGTACGGGCCGAAGCCACCGGCGTTTCGGTATATAAAGCGCTGGGCTGCAGCGGCATCGCCCGTGTTGATATGTTGATTGATGAGAAGACCAAAAAAGTCTATTTTAATGAAGTGAATCCGCTGCCCGGCAGTCTCTATGCGCACAACTGGAGCCGAGCCGGCGTCAGCAATGTAGACCTGGTCCAGAAGCTAGTGGCCTACGCCAAAGAGCGTCATGCTCAGCGTCAGACCCTCAACACCACTTTCAATACAAATTTCCTGCAGCAGTTCTGATGAGATTAAACATCGTTCACCCCGGCGCTGGCGAACTCCATTACGAAATCCGCGGCATCGTTGATTTTGCCGAAGCTTTGGCCGAAACCGGCATTGACATCACGTGGGAGAACATCGGCGACCCGGTGGCTAAAGGCGAACAAGTGCCGCAGTGGATCCGCGATCTAATTGCCGCGGAGGTTGAGAAAAACGCGTCCTATGGCTATTCGCCCACCAAAGGCCTGCAAACGGCCCGCGAGTTCTTAAGCAAACAGCGCGCCGAGCAGGGCAAGGCCCACCTGGATGCCGAAAACATTCTATTTTTCAACGGTCTCGGCGATGCCATCAATAAATTGTATACCTGGCTTAACCCTAAAGCCCGCGTGCTTGGGCCCAACCCGGCCTATCCCACGCACGCTGTTATGGAGGCGGCGCACGCCCATTCCGCCCACCTGACCTACAGCCTTAATCCCGATAACGGCTGGCTGCCCGACGTCAACGAAGTGCGGCAAAAGGTCGCCGACAACCCGGAAATTGCCGGTTTGCTGATTATTAACCCCGACAATCCGACTGGCCTGGTCTATCCGCGCCACATTTTGGAAGAGTTCGTGGCCATCGCCAAAGAGTACAAGCTATTCCTGATTGCCGACGAAATCTATTCCAATTTGACCTACACCAAGGGCGAATTCACGCCGCTGGCCGAGCTCGCGGACGGCGTGCCAACCGTAATTATGCGCGGCCTATCGAAGGAAATCCCATGGCCTGGCAGTCGCTGTGGCTGGACAGAATTTTATAATGTC
>DATCFR010000030.1:0-3215 GCA_036509405.1 Saccharimonadales bacterium (SeqCode) | reverse complement strand
CGGCAGCTATTTTCGCAGACTATGCTGAAGGTTTTGGCTACACTGACGACGAAATCGAATTAGGCCGCCAAGCCATACTCGACACAACGCTTAATCGCCAGCCTGAAACACCCGAGGGGAAAATTCTTGTTCGCGGCGACCTCGATAACATTGCTGGCGATTACCAAACAGGGCTCGTCCAAAACACGGAACTTCTGCGTCAAGAGCTTGAGATATTAAGTGGCGAAGCAGTGAATTTCGACGACTATGCCATTGTTAGTTTGCATGTGCTAGCGGCCTACTTAAGCTGTGATCTGTCACTTGGGCCCGTAGACGACACCTACGCTGAGTGGGAAGCTCGCGCCATAGATAATCTTCGTACGCTCGCAAGTTCCGTGAAAGACCGCAGCAGACTTGCCGAATTCGCCGCCCTGCTTGGAGACAGCGCTCTCGGCGACAATCCAGATTGAGAATTATTCGGCTAGCTGTTTCTTGATCAATTCCTGCGCCAGCGACGGATTGGCCTTGCCCTGGCTGGCCTTCATGACTTGGCCGACTAAGAAGCCGATGGCCTTCATTTCGCCGTTACGTACATCGGTGGCCGCCTGAGGATTGTCGGCCAGCACTTGCTCAACGATTTTGGCGATGGCGCCTTCGTCTGAAACCTGCAACAGGTTTTTCTTAGTGGCCACTTGTTCGGGGTCGCCGCCGTTTTTAAATAACTCAGCCAGGACGTCTTTGGCCGCTGTTGAGCTCAGCTTATTATCGGCCACCAGCTGGGACAGCTTAATAAGCTGCTCGTCAGTTACCGACTGGCGCTCGCTCTCGGCGGACTCTTCCTCATCAGCTAGCATCATCCAAAAGGCCACGCGGCGAGCGTGCTCGGCGCCGCTGTCCGCTAAAATGCGCTCCACCAGACGGGCGCTCTCCGGATCAGCCAGGATGTCCTCGATAACTTTGGCGTCAATATTGATGGCTTGGAATTTTTGCCGGTAGTCGTCCGGCAATGCGGGCATGGCAGACTTAATTTTTTCGATGTAATCGTCTGCCAGGACGACCGGCGGCAGATCGGGATCGGGCATGTAGCGGTAGTCGTCGGCGTTTTCTTTGCTGCGCTGGGAGAAGGTTTTTTGCTTGGCGTCGTTCCAGCCGCGGGTTTCCTGGACGATGCGCTCGCCCTTCTCAAGCTGCTCGATCTGGCGCTCAACTTCAAACTCAACGGCCTTCTCGACGGACCGGAAGCTATTGAGGTTCTTAGTCTCGGTGCGGGTGCCGAGTTCATCGGTTTGGCTGATGCTGACGTTAACATCAAAACGCATGTTGCCGTAGTAAAGGTTCGCATCGGACACATCGGCATAGCGCATCAACAGGTACAGCTCGCGGGCGTAGGCCTTGGCCTCAGCGCTCGAGTGCATGTCGGGTTCGCTGACGATTTCAAGCAGCGGCGTGCCAGCGCGGTTAAGATCGACCAGGCTGTAATCCGTGCCCGCGGCATGCGTGTTTTTGCCGGCATCGGCCTCCAGATGGGCCCGAGTGATGCCAACAGTCTTGGACTCGCCATTAACATCGATGGTTACTTGGCCGCCGAGCACGATTGGTTCGTCGAACTGGGTGATCTGATAGCCCATCGGCAGGTCAGGGTAAAAGTAGTGTTTGCGGTCGAATTTGCTGAATTTCTGCGGCTGGCTCTTGAGCGCAAAAGCCGCCCGGGAGGCTAGTTCGAGGGCGGCTTCGTTCAGAACCGGCAGCGCGCCCGGCAGACCGAAATCAATGTGGCTGACCAAGGTGTTAGGCGGCGCTTCGCGGGCATCGTTGCCAACGGCCGAAAACAGCTTGGTTTTGGTCTTCAGCTGGACATGGCATTCGATGCCGATGGTGACACGATATTTGGCGCGTGTGGCTTGATCAATCATAATTCCAGCGCTCCCAGATCCCGCAGCGCCTGGCGGAAACCGGCCAGAGCCGTCAGCACATCACTCTTTTTTAGCTTGCGGACGTCTGCGTCCGGGATGCGCTTGCGCAGCTTGTGGCCGAACCAGACCGATTCGTTATCGCTCAGCGCGTGCTGGGCCGCGACTAGTTTTTCGCCAGTGGTCTTACCCTTGTAGCGGGAGCGCTTGAGAGCCTCGGCCAGTAAATCGTCGGCGTCAATGATGGCCTGCGGCCAGGTCTTGCGATTAGCGCACTGCTGCTGCAGCCCTTGCCAGCGTTCCGTAAATTTCGTGACATTTAGCTGACGCTTACGGCGGAACGGAAGTTTCATGCCAGCACCGCCTCGGCCTGCTTGGCCAACGCCAGCAATTCCCTATCGGCTTTTTGCGGCGCCATCAGCTGCAACCCTACGGGCAAGCCGTCACTCAGGCCAGCCGGTACGCTGATGGCGGGCACGCCGATCAAATTTGCGGCCACGGTCAAGATGTCGGCCAGGTACATTTGCAGAGGATTGTCGGTGTTCTGCCCAATTTTGAAGGCCGTCGTCGGCGCCACCGGGCCGGCCAAGAAATCGACCTGCTTGAAGATTTGCTCAAACTCATTGATCAGCTTGGTACGTACCGTTTGCGCCTTTTTATAATAAGCGTCATAGTAGCCGCTGCTCAGCACATAGGTGCCGATCATGATGCGGCGCTTCGCTTCTTTACCAAAACCACGTGACCGGCTCTGCTTATAACTGGCTTCAAGATTCTCGGCCTCAGGATAGGTGTACGGATAGCGCTGACCGTCATAGCGGCTGAGATTGCTGCTGATTTCGGCCGGACAGAGAATGTAGTACACCGCCAGAGCCATAGGCAAAGAAGGCAGGCTGACTTCGGTGACTTCGACACCGGCGGCAGCTAGCTTGTCGAGAGCAGATTGAATCTGCTGCTTGACCGCTTCATCGATGCCATCGGCCATGTACTCTTTGATAAGACCGATCTTTTTGCCCTTTAAGTCGGTATTTAAGTCGGTGTAGTCGGCTTGGCGCTGGATTGTCGTGGCATCCAGATCATCGCGACCAGCCATGACGTTTACCACTGCGGCTACGTCGGCAGTGCTGCGAGCGAGCGTACCGATAGTATCGTTGCTGCTGGCCATCGCCACCACGCCGGAACGGGAAATTAAGCCGTAGGTTGGCTTGAAACCAACACAGCCCGAAAAGCTGGCCGGTTGGCGGCTAGAACCGCCGGTGTCCGTGCCAAGCGCGAACGGTGCCATGTCCAGCACCATGGCTGCGGCTGAACCGCCGGAGCTGCCGCCCG
>DATCFR010000029.1:0-3098 GCA_036509405.1 Saccharimonadales bacterium (SeqCode) | reverse complement strand
GACATTAGCGTCAAGGCTACGAGCAACTGGAAACTGGCTCTATCTTGGGAACCACCGAGCGATACTGGTGCTGGCGTTTCTACTTACAAAATCTATCGTTCCACGAATAACAGCAACTTCATAAACGTGGCCAGCACGGCTGGCACTAGTTACGTTGATTCAGGCCTGAGCCAAAAGACCTACTACTATAAAGTCCAAGCCTGCGACTCGGCTAATAACTGCGGCGCTCTCACCAGCGTGGTCAACTTCCTGCCGACCGGTAAGTTCACGACACCGGCGAATTTAATATCCGGTCCGAGCACTGCCACCACTACTCGTACCGCGGATATTAGTTGGGCTACTGATCGCGGCAGCGACAGCAGCGTGGAATATGGCCTGACCCCAGGGCACTACTTTACCACCGAAGCCGCCACCAGCAATCAAGTCACCAGCCATACCATTAGCCTGAACAGCCTTTCGGCCGGCACCACCTACTACTACCGGGCACAGTGGACCGACGTCGACGGCAACCAAGGTACCTCAGCCGAGGGCGCCTTCACGACCTTGCCCGCGCCGACGGTCAGCAACGTCACGACCGGCAATATTAATCTAAGCTCTGCGACTATTCAGTTCACATCCAGCAATGCGACGGCCGTGCAGCTGCAGTACGGCGGCGGCGCGCTTTCCAGCACCCAAACCTTAAATACTTCTACAAATACTTCTACATACAGCATTCCCTTGCACGGGCTGAGCCCCGGCACTACCTACACATTCAAATTGAATCCATATGACACCAGCGGCAATGTCTACGATAATCCGACCGCCTTTAGCTTTACGACGCCGCCGCAGCCGGTTATCAGCAACGTGCAGTTCCAGCCCGTTCCCGGCGCCTTGACCGGCACCGAACAAATCAGCTGGACGACCAACGTGCCGGCAACTTCGCAGATCAGCTATGGCCTGCTCAACGGCACACACCAGAACCAGCTCGATACCGCCATGACCACGGATCACAGCATGACGATTAGCGATCTGTCTTACAATACGCAGTATTCCGTGACCGCCACATCAGTCGACACCTTAGGGAACAGCGCCAATTCGGACCAGCAAGTCTTTAAATCAGGTGTCGATACCCGGCCGCCCCGAGTCAGCGATGTTACCATTCAGCCTAGCATCGTTGGCAACGGCGCCAGCGCCAAAGGCCAGCTGGTCGTCTCCTGGAAGACCGACAAGCCCGGTACCTCGCAAGTAACCTATGGCCAAGGCACCAGTGGCGACTATTCGACCAAGACCGCCGAGAACAGCGCGCTGGTCAATAGCCACACGGTGGTAGTATCTGGCCTTTCAACCTCGCAGGTGTATCACATCCAGGTGATTTCCAATGATTCCGAGGGTATCAAAGGCGTCTCCGGCGACCAGACCACTATTATCGGTCAGGCTTCGGACAACGCCTTAAGCATCGTCTTTAATGCGCTGCAGAGTATATTTGGCTTATGATGCTTGTCAAAAAACTTCGGGCTATTAAGCTACACGAACTGTTCGGTTTCGTAAAACACAATCTGTTCGTCCGCTCGCACCGCTACCTCGAAAGGGAATCCAAGATTTACCAGAAATGGCTGACATTTAAATTTCATAAGCATGTGCATATCGCGATGGGAGCGGCCTTTTCGCTGCTGATCTGCTTCTTTATTGCCAGTTTTATTCAGCACGTCTTCGCCTTAACGGCGTGGACCCAAACTGATTGGAGCGGCGGAGTCGGTAGCAGCACGGTGAATCAGTATTCGGCAGCCACCCAGACCAACACCGGCACCGCCAATCAAGTGACGCTAGGCAATGCCGAGTCTTTCTCCAATACCGGTTTTGAAACTGATCTAAGCTCGTGGAACCAGGGGCTACAGCCCAATGCAATCAGCGGCCTGAAACTATGGCTGAAGGCTGACGCCTTAAGCGCTAATAATGGCGATCATATCGGAACTTGGTCGGACTCCAGCGGCAGCGGTAATGACGCCGCCCAGCCGACCAGTATCGATCAGCCCACGTACGCAACTAATGTGATCAACGGTAAGCCCGCCCTTTTGTTCGATGGGGCTCACGACTGGCTCGTGACACCTTCGATGACCGGCCAGACCATCTTTGTTGTCGCCAATCACACCGACGGAGGGTCAACCTTCACCGATTATCGGCGAATGGTTGATAACGGCGATACGTTCGGATACTCCATTTTTGGGGTGAGCGGCAGTTCAAACTATAATCCCGTAGCTTTTCCGCGCGGCATCACCTCCGCGAACTTCCGGGTTAACGGCACGACTACGCTGGCAGCTGGCACGCTATCGAATTTCAGAATAGTCAGCGGCATTGCCACGTCGGCTTCAACCAACAACAACTGGATCGGTACCTATTCGGGAAGTGGCGCCCAACTGTTTAAGGGCAACATCGCGGAGGTTATTATCTATAATACAGCCCTGAGCGCCTCGGATAGAGCCAGTGTTGAGAACTATCTCAGCAGCAAGTACGGGATTGGAGTAAGCTCAGGCATCGCCGTCACCAGGGACACTACCACTAAACATTCCGGATCGGCCAGCGCCAAAATTGTAGCCACTGACACCGATGACTTTACGCAAAATATTAACCTGGGCAATACGCACACGTACAGCCTGAGTGCTTACGCCTACACAGACGGCTCAGCCGTAACCTCTAGCAACGCCCAGCTATATGCTAACGGCTCGGCGCTGACTACTACCTATACTTCGGCCGGCGGCGGCTGGTATAAGCTCAGCGCCGCCATAACTGGTAGCGCTAGTGCCGCTAACTACGGGGTTCAGGTAAAGGCTGGTCAAACCGTATATCTCGACGATCTGTCACTCAATGTCTATCAAACTACCGGTACGCTGACTTCCAGCATCTTTGACGCGGGCGTAGCTAGCAACTACGGTAATCTGAGCTATTCCGCGACGGTGCCGGCTAATACTACCGCCTCGGTATTGGTACGGGCCGGCAACCAGCCCGACCTGTCTGACGCGCCGGCCTTCACCAGCTGTAGTCCTATCGCCTCGGGGAGTGCCATCACCAGCAGCTGCGCCCCGACTAAGAGCCGCTACGTGCAGTATCAGCTGCAGTTCACG